>JBBIJS010000041.1:0-14865 GCA_037445855.1 Chloroflexota bacterium
TGCCAAAGCGCTTGGTCAGTTGCTGCGCTTGAATGCGTCCGAGATCATTTTCCATACCAATAGTTTCTCGAATCAACCGCGTTGTGCATTGTGCATAAAATCAATCCGCCGCCTTCGCAAACAGCGCCCATGCCGCGCCGATGGAGCCAATCGTCATCGCGAAAAGCGGAATGACGTGACCCCACAGCATCGTCAGCGTCGATCCTTTGAGAAAGATCGCGCGCGAGATCGCCGTGAAATGCTGCAACGGCGAAATCGCCGCGAAGAACTGCATAAAGATCGGCATATTGTCCGTCGGTACCAAATAGCCGGAGAAGGTGATCTCCAGCATCGCCAGCAAAAAGACGATGAGGATCGCCTGCTGCTGGCTGTTGGTCACGAGCGAGATCAACATCCCCACGCCGATTTCGGTAATGACGAAAAGCAGCCCGAGCGCGAGCAAAAGCACGAGACTGCCATGCATCGGAATCTGGAATATCTCGTGCAGCGCGAGGTAAAGGACGACGAGGTTAAACAAGCCGATCAGCAGCGCCATCAACCCTTTGCCGAACAACAACTCCAGCCGCGTGATCGGCGTCACCACGAGTTGCTCCATCGTGCCCAGCTCGCGCTCGCGAACGAACGACACCGCGGCGACGACGAGAACGATGAGGTAGGTGATGATCGCGATCTGGCCCGTCAGCGTGGACCAGCGAATGTTCAACGTCGGGTTGAACGCGATGTCGATTTTCAAATCGATTCCGCCGGACGGCTGCCCGCCCTGCGCCAACAGGGTTTGCGTCAGGTCGCCCAGCACGCCTTGCAGCGTGCCAATGACGCTGCTGGCGACCACCTCGTTCGTGCCATCGACGATGACATCCAGCGTCGCGCTCGAACCGGGGCGCAGCGCGTCGCGCGCGAACGCCGGCGGGATGATGAGCGCCGCGCCGATTTTGCCATCGCTCATCAGATTCTGCACTTGCGCGTAGCTCTGCGCGCGATAGGTCAGATTGAACGCCGACGAGTTATCGATCGCCGTGATAAGACTCTGGCTGAGCGGACTCTGGTCTTGATCCCACACCGCGTATTGGATGCCGCGAATGCCGCCGCCGGTTGATTCAGAAATCAAAAAGAGCAGGACGACCGGGATCAAAATCAGGAACAACAAGAGCACGCGGTCACGCAGAAGTTGGATGATTTCTTTCCAGGCGAGATTTAGAATGCTTTTGAACATATCACCGTCGAATGAATTCGCCGCCTCAATAGGTGAAAATCCGATGAATCGGATTGACGCGACCAATCGGTGTTCAACCGATTTTCACCTGATTCAGCCGTCGGGTTTCCAACCGACGGCGGAGTGCGGCATGAGATCAAGTTTCTGAACGATGCGGCAGCAAGCAATCTCCAATTTCCAATTTCCAACTTCCAGCGCGGAGATTGCTTCGTCGCCATTCGACTCGCTCCGCCTGCTCAGGGCTCTTCGTAATGACACCCGAATGGCTAATCCACTTGCTTCCGGAATAAGAGCAGACTGGCGACGAACGGAACAACGCCAAGAGCCGCAAGCGCCAAGCCCTGTCCGAGCAACTGACCGACGCCGGACGCCTTGAGGAATATCCCGCGCGTCACCGTGACAAAGTGCGTCGCCGGCAGCAGCGCGGACGCGATCTGACTCACCGCCGACCGCGTATCGACGGGCAAGATGACGCCCGTGAGAAAGAAACTGGGAATGAAGAAGAGCAACAGGATGATGCGCATCGCCGTACCCTGGCTGCTGAGGAAACTGGAAATGAGCAGACTCTCGCACAGCGACGCGAAGAGGTACAGGAGTGTGAAGGCAAGCAGCGTAAGCGGCGAGCCGCGCAGCGGGACGCCAAACCAAATTAGCGCGAGGAGAACGGCAATCACCGCGCTCGCCGAACCGTACGCGATGTACGGCAGCAGTTTGCCGACGATGTATTCTAGCGCGCGCATCGGCGTAGCGGCGAGCGTTTCAAAACTGCCCAACTCTTTTTCGCGCGTGATCGCGAGCGCGATGGCGAGTGAATGCAGGATCAGCACGACCGGAATCAGACCGGGCACCATCGCGATCATCGAATCCAGATCGCGGTTGTACCACGCCTGCGCTTGCAAGACGATCGGCGCGCCGGTTGCGGCGTCACGCGGCGCGATCTGCGGATCGAATTCGGCGACGCGCTCGCGAAAGGTCGCCAGGATGCGGCTGAGCGAGATCGCGTCGCTGCCGTCCGCAATCGCCTGCAGCGGCGAGCGTTCGCCCGCGCTGATCTTTTGCTCGAACGCCGGCGGGATGACGACGCCCAGGTTGATGTCGCCGCGCATCATCGCTTGCCGCAGCGCGTCGTAATCGCCGGGCGTTGCGGTGACGACGAACTTGCCGTCCGCGGTGAGACTCGCGATAAAGCGGCGCGAGAGCGCGGATTGGTCCTGATCCCACACGCCGAGCCGCACGCGCGTCACTTGCATCCCGAAGAGGTACGAGAAGGTGAGCAGCATGATCGCCGGCGAAAGCGTGACGAGGAACAGCGTGCGCTGGTCGCGCCAGATGTGGCGGAACTCTTTCCGCATGATTGCCCAGAGGCGATGAATCGACATGGCTTATTTTTCCGGTCGCGCCGCGCCGCGCAGGAAAAGGTCAAGCGCAAAATCGACGCGCGCTTCTTCCGTTGAACCGACAAGGGATTGCAGCGCCGCGGAGACGAGACCGATCAGGCAGATGGCGGATAATTCCGGATCGATATCGCGCAGCTCTGCCGCGGCGATGCCGGCTTGGATCTCGCGCATCAGCGCGGCGGCAAATTCGCGGCGCAGCGGCACGATCGCTTCCGCCATGCGGTTATCGGCATTGGCTGGCATTTGCGTCATGCCACCGAGCATCAAGCTCAGCACGTGGCTGCGCGGTCCGATCAAATGCCCCAGCACGCGCACCGCGCCGCGCAACCGTGCCTGCCAGGTGCTGCCCTGCGCGCCGGCTTGCATCTGCTCGTGGCTCGTCCGCGACATCTCGGTCAGCACCGCGAGGTAGAGCGCCTGCTTGTTCGCAAAGTGATGGTAGATCGACGATTTGACCAGACCCGCCGCGTCCGCGACATCGCTGATCGAGACGCCGCGAAAGCCGCGCTCGGCAAACAGGATGCTGGCGGAATTCAAGATCCGCGTGCGCCCATCGGTATCATGCGACATGCAAATTCCCTCGGCAATTACCGCACAAAATGACTGACCGAACGTTCGGTCAGGGAGCACATTATAGCCGCTCTCATCGACATGTCAAATCGCGGCGACTGCCCGCAAGGGATGCCGGGCACGGCGACTGATCGCGCTTCTGCACCGCGAAAGTGAGTAAGCGGGATTCGCAATCCCGCTCGCTGGGGCGGATTACGAATCCGCCATACTCCCACCGTGGACGATTGCCAAAACCACACTGTTCCCGCGTGTAGTACAAACCCGCCGGCGAGCCGCCTGCACCACAAAGTTGGTTTCCGGGAAGGACACCGGCAAGGACGCTCGGCGGGACATCGACATGGTAAGATGTGACCGATCAAGTGAGACAAACCAACTACAGGAGGCAGAAATGTTAGTCGATCTCGGATTGTTGATTCTTCGTCTAGTTCTCGGATTCCTCTTCATCGGACACGGCTCGCAGAAATTGTTCGGCTGGTTCGGCGGACCCGGCTTGAAGGGTATGACCGGTTGGCTCCACAGCATGGGCATGCGCCCCGCGTGGTTCTGGGCGTTGATGGCGGCGCTGAGCGAATTCGGCGGCGGCGTTTTGCTCGTGCTCGGTTTCTTGAGTCCGCTGGGCTCACTCGGAATCATCGCCGCCATGTTGGTGGCGATCAACAAAGCCCACTTGCCAAAAGGACTCTGGAACAGTAATGGCGGCTATGAATTTCCGCTGATGAACATCGCGGCGGCGCTCGCGATCGGTCTGGCAGGTGCGGGCGCGTTCTCGCTTGATGCGATCCTCAGATTCGCGCTGCCCGAACCGCTGGCGCTGATCGTTGGACTGGTTCTGGTCATCGTCGGGTTGGTCACCGCCGTCGTGACCGAAGCGCCTAAAGCCGCACAGACCGCACCCCGCGCCAGCTAAGCCAATCTGATTGGAATTTGAAAACGTAGAATTGAACAGGCACATCTCTGAAATCGCTCGGCGGTTTCAGAGATGTCTCCATTAAACAAGTGAGAACAAAATGTCGATTCAAGGGCTGCACCACATCACACTGATCTGTTCCAACGCGCAACGCACCGTCGATTTCTACACGCGCGGGCTGGGGCTGCGCCTCGTCAAGCAGACGGTGAACTTTGACGATCCCGGCAGTTATCACTTGTACTTTGGGGACACGCTCGGCAGCCCCGGCACCGCGATCACTTTTTTTGAATGGCGCGACGCGCCGTGCGGGCATCCCGGCATCGGCGGCACGCACCACTTGGCGCTGCAGGTTGCCGATTACAGCGGCCTGCTGAAATGGAAACGGCGGCTGACCGAGCTGGGTCTCACGATCGATGTGCCGGTGGATCAGCGCTACTTTAACTCGATCATGTTCAACGACCCGAACGGTGTGCGGCTCGAAATCGCGACCGTGGGTCCGGGCTGGCTGCGCGCTGAGAAGCCACAGATTGCCGATCAAGCGCGCGTGCAAGCCGAAACCTGGGACGCGCCGGTCACAGACATCACCGACGACATGGCGCTCACGCGCGGGATGCACCACCTCACCGCGATCGCGTCCGACTTGGAGCGGACGGAAGCGTTCTACACGGGCTTGCTGGAGGTGCCACGCGTCAAAGCGCTGACCGATCTCGACGATCCGCGCGCGGCGCACTGGTACTGGGGCGTCGACGCCGGTCGACCCGGCACGCTGGTTTCCTACATCCAGCGCGATCCACGACAAATGACGCGCGCGCGCTTTGGCGCGGGACAGACGCATCACTTTGCGCTCGCGGTCGCGGACGCGGAGACACAACTCGCGTGGCGCGAGAAATTGTTAGACGCCGGGCTGCGCGTCTCGCCGGTGATGGACCGCGTCTATTTCAAGAGCATCTACACCAACGATCCCGACGGGCACATTGTGGAGCTGGCGACACGCGGTCCCGGTTTCGCGGTCGATGAAGACGCGGCGCATCTCGGCGCGTGCTTGAAGCTGCCGCCGTGGATGGAAAAGTACCGCGACGAGATCGAGCCGACGCTTCAGCCGATCACCGTGCCAGCATGATTCTTTGGACGCGGCTTGCCGCGGAGAAACGCGGATGTTCCTTGCGGATTTCCTATCCGCGTCATCTGCGTGAATCCGCAAGTTCTCTGATGAGTTTTGACAGTCAAAATCGGTAATTCATATTGAGGAGAAGGCGTTCTCTAACGCCGTTTAACGGTCGCGCAAGAGAGCGCTCCCTCCTCGATTACCGAATTTGAGAATCAAAATTCATTAGGTTGGAATGAATAATCAATTGCATCAAGGTCAACCAGTCCTCACCGCCGGCGCGCCGCTCACCCGCGCGCACGCGGCGATGGTGCTGCTGCACGGGCGCGGCGCATCCGCGGAAGACATTCTGACGCTCGCGGCGGAACTCGATCAGCCCGGCTTGGCGTACCTCGCGCCGCAAGCCGCGAAGGGTACGTGGTATCCTAATCGGTTCCTCGCGCCGCTAGAAAGCAACGAGCCGTGGCTCTCGTCCGCGCTGAACGTCGTCGCGGACGGACTCGCGCAAATTGCCGCGGCGGGCATTCCGCCGGAGCGCACGCTGCTGCTTGGCTTTTCGCAGGGCGCGTGTCTCGCGCTTGAGTTTGCGGCGCGCCACGCGCGGCGGTACGGCGGCATTGCCGGACTGACCGGCGGCTTGATCGGTCCAGATGATTTGCCGCGCGACTATGCTGGATCGCTTGCCGGCACGCCGGTCTTCCTCGGCTGCAGCGATGTCGATGTTCACATTCCGAAAGCACGCGTCGAACTGACCGCGCAGGTGCTGACGCGCCTGGGCGGTGATGTCACCACGCGGTTCTATCCCAATATGAGCCATACCGTCAACCCGGACGAGATCAATTTTGTGCGCGCGATGATGGCAGCGCTCGCCAAGGAAACCCAGTGAATCAATCAATCGAAAATCCGACCCAGGATGATCTGCGCCGCGACACCAACCAGATGATCGATGCTATGCTCGGCATGATTGCCAAATGCGTAGATGAAGACGCGACGTTTGTGCCGATCGATGCGGAGGCGAACGACACGTTCGCCGTGAACGGCGCGGAAGTCAACTTGAGCTGGACGCTGGCGCACGTGATCGTCCACGCGACGGCGTCGGCGGAAGAAGCCGCGTTCGTCGCGGCAGAACTCGCGCGTGGCGTGGAGTACCGCGGCCGCTCACGCTACGAGGTGCCGTGGCAGACCGTCACGACGATCGCGCAGTGCCGCGGACGACTTGAGGAAAGCCGGCGCATGCGCCTGGCGAGTCTGGACGCGTGGCCCCACCCGCCGCATCTGGAGAACACCTACGCGCTTGAACGCTACCCGGGCGCGATCAACGCCATCGCGCGATTCACGATGGGTTTGCAGCATGACGGGTCGCATCTCGAACAGATCAAGAAAATCGTGCAGCAAACCGCTGCCGTGCGCAACTGACAAGAGGAACAATGTTAGACACCCAGAATCAAATTGCCGTAACCCAAACCAATCGCGTGGGCTATGCCGTGACGACGGTGCTCGAAGCGCGCGCCGTGACGGCGACGATGCGCCTGCTTCGCGTCGCCAAACCGTTTGGTTTTGAATTCCAGACGAGCCAAGCCGCGCGGCTGTACCTTCAAACGACGGAAGGCGAGCAAGCCCATCCGTTGTCGATATCTTCGTCGCCGACGCGCGACTATTTGGAATTCGCGGCGCATCAATCGCCGAGCGCATTCAAGCGCGCGTTCTTCGCGCTCACGCCGGGAGACAAAGTCGGCATCGACGGACCGCACGGCCGTTTCTTTCTCGCTCCCGCGCATCCCGCGATCCTGATTGCCGGCGGAGTCGGCATTACGCCGCTCAAGAGTATGATCGAGTACGCGACCGATCTTCGACTCGCGCTGCCGCTGACGCTCATTTACAGCAACCGCACGCCCGGCGAAATCGCGTTCAAGTCCGAACTGGACGCGCTAGCGCGCAAGAATCCGAATCTCGACATCGTCTACACGATCACGCGGCTCGCGCCCGCCGAGGCGTGGGACGGGCGCGTCGGGCGGATTGACGCGAACCTCTTGCATGATGTATCAGCCGATCCGCTGGACGCGCGCTATTACGTCTGCGGCACAGCGAGTTTGGTTCACGCGACCACCGACACGCTGATCGCGTTGGGGGTGCCGCCCGAACACATTTTGCAAGAACAATTCAGAGGGTATGCGCGACATATGGAGGTCACGGTATGAACGCGGCGATAGCTCAAGTTACAACAACTCAAACGCCAGAGAAAACAATCCATCCCGCTACAACGCTCGGTTACGTTCACCTGAACGTTTCCGATTTCAACAAGTCGCTCCCCTTTTATCAAGAGGTGCTTGGCTTTCAACTGCATCGCCGCGAGGGCGATACCGCCTATCTCGGCGCGGGCGGCGGAGACATCCTCGCGCTGACGGAGCGGCACGGCGCGGTCAAGCCGGAGTTTGCCACCGGGCTGTACCACTTTGCGGTGCTCGTTCCCTCGCGCGTGGATCTAGCGCGCTCGCTGCGCCGGCTGATCGAGACGGAATATCCACTACAGGGTTTTGCCGATCACCTCGTGAGCGAAGCGATCTATCTTGCCGACCCGGACGGCAACGGCATCGAGGTTTACCGCGATCGCCCGCGCGCCGAATGGTACGACGCGCGAGGCAAGATCAAAATGGCGACCGATCCACTGGATGTCCGCGGCGTGCTCGCTGAACTAAACGGACAGGACGCCGCGTGGCGCGGCTTCGACGCGGCGACGAAACTGGGGCACATGCACCTGCAGGTCGCCAACGTCCGCGCGGCGCAGGCGTTTTACAGCAACGTACTCGGGTTCGATCTCGTCATGATGTACGGACCGAGCGCGGCGTTCGTTTCTGCCGGCGGCTATCATCATCATATCGGCATGAACACGTGGAATAGCGCAGGCGCGCCGCCGCCGCCGCCCGAATCGATTGGCTTGCGCGAGTTCGTCGTGCGCTTGCCTAATCTTACGGAGCTGCGCAAGGTGATCGACCGCGTGCGCGCTGCCGGCTCTGCCGTCGAAGAACAAGACGCGGGACTACGGGTGCGCGATCCGTCGCAGATCGCCGTCGTGCTGACCGCCGCGCCGCCCAAGTAGTCTGCGTTGAATCACTCAGATCACATCAATCTCATCCGCGGCGGCGTGCCCGCAACCGGCGGCGTGTGGGCTGACCTGGGATCGGGCGCGGGCGCGTTCACGCTCGCGCTCGCCGAACTCGTCGGCGCGGCGGGCGAAATCTATTCCATCGATAAAGACGCGGGCGCGCTGCGCGAGCAGGAGCGCACGCTGCGCGCGCGCTTTCCGCGCGCGGTCGTCCACTACCACGCCGCGGATTTCACTACCCCACTTGACCTGCCCCTCCTCGACGGTGTTATAATGGCGAACGCTTTGCACTTTCGGCGGGACAAGGAACGCGTTGTGCCGGCGATCAAAAAATATCTGCGCCCAGGCGGGCGCTTTGTTTTGGTCGAGTACAACGTCGACGCGGGCAACCCGTGGGTACCGTATCCACTTTCGTTCGAAACGTGGCAGGCGCTCGCGCAACGCTGTGAATTTGCCAACACCCAGCTGCTGGCAGCCGTGCCTAGCCATTTCTTGGGCGAGATTTATTCTGCCGTGAGCTGGTCACCCTAGGCAAGTTTAGAAACTTGCCCACCAGCTTCAGAGGAGTCATGTCTTGAGTTTCACTCAACCGCAACCCGTTCCTGAATCCAAGGAATGGATTGAATACAAATGGAAAGTACTCATCACCGTCATCTTCGGCATCTTCATGGTCATTCTCGATACGACCGTGGTGAATGTCGCCTTCCAAACGCTCCGCGATGAATTCGGCGCGTCGCTCAACGATTCGCAATGGATCATCAGCATCTACGTACTCTCGCTCGGCATCAGCACGCCGCTGTCCGGCTTTCTCGCCGAGCGTCTCGGCATCAAGCGGGTGTACCTCGGCGGGCTATTGATCTTTGTGATTGGTTCCTTCCTGTGCGGGATCGCGCCGAACCTGTGGTTGCTCATCGCGGCGCGCGCGCTGCAAGGGTTCGGCGGCGGCATCGCCCTGCCGCTCGGCATCGCGTTGCTGCTGAGCAACTTTCCGGTCGCGGAACAAGGCGCTGCGCTCGGCATCTTTGGAGTCGCCGCGCTCGTCGCCCCCGCCGTTGGACCGATCATGGGCGGATGGCTCGTCGATCAGAATCTGTGGCGTTTTATCTTTTTCATCAACCCGCCGATCGGAATCCTCGGTGTAATTCTAGGCACGCGCTTTCTGCGCGAGCGCAAGAGTGAACGCCAGCCGGCGCTAGACTGGCTCGGCTTGGTGACCGAAGTTATCGGCTTTGGTTCGGTCTTGTACGCCGCGTCGCTTGCCGCGAATGGAAGCTGGACCTCGCCCGACGTGCTCACCTGGTTCGCCATCGGCGCGATCGGGCTGGCAGCCTTCGCGCTGATCGAGCTGTTCGTCGCGAAGGAGCCGCTGCTCGATCTGCGGTTATTCAAGAAACGCACCTTCCTCAACGCGAGTTTGCTCGGCTACGTCAGCGTCGTCGCGCTCTTCGGCGCGGAGTTTCTGATGCCAGTCTACCTGCAAGCACTGCGCGGCTTGAGCGCGTTCCAAACCGGCTTGCTGCTCTTGCCTCTCGCGATCATGGGCGGAATTTTTTCGACGGTCGCGGGTCGGCTGTACGATCGGTTGGGTCCTCGCGTGTTAGTCGGCGTCGGCTTTGCGATTCTCATGCTCAACACGTGGCAGTTGGCGCAACTGCAAGCCGACACGCCGATCAGTTGGATCGTTTTCTTGCTCGCGCTGCGCGGCATCGCGTTGGGGTTGACGGTGCAGACCACGCTCATCACCGCGCTGTCCGTCGTGCCGATGCGTGAGATTGCCCGCGGCTCGTCGTTGTCCAACGCGACGCGCAACGTCGTTCAATCCGTCGGCGTCGCGCTGTTAGCCACCGTGCTGGCAAGCACGCTGTCGCCCCAAGTCGCGGTGCTGCAACAACAATTCTCAACCATCCCCCATCAGGTGGGCGCGCCGCCGTTCGCGATCTGTGATACTGCGCCGGGGACAATCGCGAGCGCCAGCGGGAGCGCGCTGGGCGGAGTCGCCGCGCAGTTTGCCCCCGACGCGACTGCGCTGATCGCGGAAGCGTGCAAAGAAAATGTCGCCGGTTTCGAGCGAGCATATTCGGTGACGTTTTACGCCGCGTTCGCCGCGCTGGTGCTGGGGCTGCTGCTGCCGGGCTGGCCGTTCCAATGGGGCGGACGCCGCGCGGCGGATCGACCGCACGTCGCGGGACATTGACAACTTGAGCGGCGCGCGTTCTCCTATTCGACAGACGCGATGATTTCGTTATAATACGAGGCGTGACAACGCCTCGTATGTTTTTTCTCGGCGCGCCGCGCTTTGAACTCGGCAAGCAGACCGTCGAACTGACTTCGGCAAAAGCCGTCGCGCTGCTCGGCTATCTCGCCGCGACGCGCGAGCCGCAAGCGCGCGATCATCTGCTCGGCTTGCTGTGGGCAGAAAGCGCGGACGATGCCGCGCGCAAGAACTTGCGGAACACGCTCTGGGCGATCCGCAAGGCGCTCGGCGATGCAGCGATCGTCGCCGAGGATGATCGGCTATCGATCAACCAATCCGCGTGGGTGGATGTTTGGGAGTTTGCGAGGATTGCAGATTTGGGACCGCCTGCGCATCAATCTGCCATAGTGCTGTACCGCGCGCCCTTCCTCGACGGACTGGTCGTCAGCGACGCGCCGGAGTTTGAAATCTGGCTAACCGCCGAACGCGAGCAACTCGCCCAACTGAATTTGCGCGCGCTAGCCGCGCTGGTTGAAGCGCACCGGCAGGCGGGCGATTGGCGCGCCGTGATCGAAACCGCCCAGCGCGCGCTGGCGCACGATGCGTTGCAGGAACCGCTGCACCGCGCGTTGATGGAAGCGCACGCGCGGCTCGGCGCGCGCCCCGAAGCGCTGCGGCAGTACGACGCCTTGCGCGCCACGCTCGAACGCGAGCTGGGCGTCGCGCCGCTGCCGGAAACCGAAACGCTGCGCGCGGCAATTGTGAATGGCGAATTCGCGGTCGGGGCGACGCCGGCGTGGTCCCGCCGAGCCGCGCCGAAACAGCAGCCAGCGCGGATCGATCGATCCGCCGCGCCGTACATCGGACGCCGTGCGGAACGCGCCGCGCTCGAAGAAGAACTGGAGCACGCGGCGCGCGGCGCGGCGCGCGTCGTCCTGCTCACCGGCGAAGTCGGCATCGGCAAATCGCGGCTGTGGCAAGAATGGTCGGCGACCTTCGCGCCGGAGACCACGCTCCTCACTGCGCGCGGTCTCGCTTCCACGCAGGCGCTGCCCTTCGCGCCGCTGACCGAAATGTTCAGCCGCCGCGAAATCGCGCAGAAACTTTTTGCCGCGCCGTCGCCGCTTCCGCCGATCTGGCTGTGCGAAGTAGCGCGCTTGCTACCGGAGATTCGCGCGCGATTCCCCGACTTGCCCGCGCCCGCCGCGCTCCCACCGGATGAAGAACGCCGCCGTCTCTTCGAAGCGTTCGCGCAATGCCTGCTCGCCCTGCCGCGCCCAATCGTTTTCTTTTTCGATGATGCGCACTGGGCGGACCGCGCGACGCTCGACTGGCTCGATTATTTGGCGCATCGTTTGCGCGAGCAAGCGCTCCTGCTCATCGTCGCCTACCGCTCGGAAGACGCGCCCGCGGCGCTGGTGCATCTTGCCGCGGGCTGGGGACGCGAAGGTCTCGCGCGCCGCGTGCCGCTCGCGCGGCTGACGAACGCAGAGTCCGCGGCGTTGATCGTTTCGCTCGGCGGCGATCCTGCGCTGGCGGAACAGGTTCACGCGCAGACCGCCGGCAACCCGTATTTTTTGATCGAGTTGATCCGCGCGGGAACCGATCAGGTGCCGACCGTGCTGACCGAACTCGTGCGCGCGCGGCTCGATCGATTGCCCGAAGGCGCGCAGCAGGTCTTGCAAGCCGCGGCAGTGCTAGCGCCCGATTTCGATTTTGCCACGCTGCGACGCACGAGCGGACGCGGCGAAGAGGAAACGCTCGGCGGACTCGACACGCTCTTGGGCGCGGCGGTCTTGATCGAGCGCAACGCGCATTACGAATTTTCGCATCCGCTCGTCGCGACGGTCGTGCTCGACGGGTTGAGCGGCGCGCGGCGTGCGTTCCTCAACCGCCGCGCGGCGGAGGCGCTGCAAGCCACGCACGCCAACCGCTTGCCGCAAATCGCCGGACGCTTGACCGCCCTGTACGCGCAAGCCGGCGATGCCGCGCGCGCGGCGCGGTTCGCGGAGATGGCAGCGCAACGCGCCGTCTCGCTCGCCGCGACCGACGAGGCGATCGGTTTCTATCGACAGGCGATTGCGCTCGAACCCACGGCGGCGCGGCAATTGGGGCTGGGGCGAGTCCTGCTGCGGCATGGCGATCTAGCGCCGGCGCGTGAAGCGTACGAAGTGGCGCTGCGCGAATTCGAAGCCGCCGGCGATCGGCGCGGCGCGGGCAGCGCGGCGATCGGAATCTCTGAAACGTTTTTTCCGCAAGGACGTTTCGACGACGCGCGCCGCTGGATCGAACAAGGAATTTCGTATCTGGACGCCGCGGGCAGTCTCGAGTCTCACGCGATGGCGCATCTGCTCCTCGGCTCAGCGCCGCGCGGCGACGCCCAGGCGCTCGGCGAGGCGGAACGCCATCTGCACCAGGCGACCCAGCACGCGCTCGAAGGACATTTGCCGGACATCGCCGCGCGCGCCGAATTCATGCTCGGCAATCTACTGGCGGAACGCGGCGATCTGGCGCGCGCCAACACGGCGTACCAGGAATCGATCGCGCTGGCGCAAGCCGCTGGAAACGATTATCAAGAGATTCTCGGGCACAACAATCTGGCGTACCACTCACTGCTGGCGGGCGACCGCGCCGCCGCGCACGTGCAGATCGATCAAGCGCTGGCGCTGGCAGAATCCCGCGCGCTGCGCCTGCCGCTGCAGTACCTCTACAGCACACGCGGCGAAATCGCGCTCGCGGAAAAAGAGTGGGACGCTGCCGAGAACTGGTTCACGCGCGGGCTGACGGAAGCCGAAGCGAACGCGAACGCCGAGCAAGCCGCGGGCTACCAAATGAACCGGGGACTCGCCGCGCGCGGCAGAGGCGACTTGGACGGCGCGCTGATATTTCTGGAGACGGCGCGCGAAGCGGCAAACAAGATTGTCGCGCCGCATCTGCAAATCCAAATCGAATTGCGGCTGGCGGAATTGTATTTGCAGCGCAGCGAGCGCACCGCCGCCGCGCAAGCGCTCCAGCGCGCGGACCGGCAACTGGCAGGCAGCCAACGACACGGCTTGCAGGAATGGGCTGATCGATTGCGGAAGGAAATCGGGTGATGGATGAATTCTTGAGCGCGAACCGGCAACTCTGGGACGATTGGACCGACCTGCACGAGAAATCAAAATTCTACGATATGCAGGAATTCCTCGCTGGAGATTCGCGGCTCGATTCCGTCGAATTAGAATTGGGCGAGGTCGCCGGCAAATCGTTGTTACATTTGCAGTGCCATTTTGGAATGACCACGCTGTCGTGGGCGCGGCGCGGCGCGCAGGTAACGGGCGCGGATTTCTCGGAGAAAGCCATTGCATTGGCGCGACGATTGAGCGCGGAGACGGGGTTATCGGCAAATTTTGTCTGCGCGAACCTGTACGATCTGCCCACGGCATTGACCGGCGAGTTTGACTTTGTGTTTACGTCGCACGGCGTCTTGGCGTGGCTGCCCGATCTGCCGAAATGGGGCGCGGTCATCGCGCATTTCCTGAAACGCGGCGGGACGTTCTACATCGTCGAGGCGCATCCTAGCGCGTACGTGTTCGACGATGACGACCAGGCGACCGACCTGCGCGTGCGCTATCCGTACTTTCACGCCGCCGAGCCGGTCCGCTCCGACATTCAGGGCTCGTACGCCGACCGCGGCGCGGACTATCGCGGCGTGGAATATTTCTGGACGCACAGTTTGAGCGACATCCTCAACGCGCTCCTTGCGGCAGGGCTGCGGATCGAATCGTTTCGCGAATATCCCAAAGTCAGTTGGAAGATGTATCCGTTCATGGAGATCGATCTGGACGGCTGGTGGCATCTGCCCGCGCGCTTTCCCGCACTGCCGCTGATGTTCTCGCTCAAAGCGACGAAAACGTGACGGGGGGGTGCGCCAGACTTTTGGGTGACTCGCTGCGGGCGATTGAAATCGCAGCAACGCATGGCAAATTCGACCTGCGTCGAATCGGTATCCAAAAATGTGACGCACACCCCCGTGACCAGGGTGTGCGCCAAGTCGCTTGACAAGCGATGTCTGTCACTTCGAGGAGCGGTTTTTGCGACGAGAAATCTAGTTTTGCCGCCAGCCGAGACTTGTCGCTGCGCTCGAAGTGACAATCTACCGACCGTGCATGCGCCCTGCCCCGTGACCAGGGTGCGTGCAAAGTCGGTTCGTAGTCAGGCACGTAGCGAAGCGGAGTGCCGTTTGCGGCAGAGCGCGCGACTCCGCTGCGCTCCGTCGCTCACTACAAACGTGGCGTCTTTCCGGTCAATCGACTTCGCAACAGCCGTAGCCCCGTGACTAGGGTGTAGTTCAGTTTGGGGGCGAATTTTGAAAAGACTCAGGGTGCGCGCTCTCT
>JBBIJS010000042.1:0-14773 GCA_037445855.1 Chloroflexota bacterium
TCCAAAGATTTCAATGTCAGCCGTATCAATCTTTTCGGGCCAATAATCGAACGACGCGATGAAGTATCCACCCGGGCGCAGCAATCGCGAAACCTCTGCCACTAGTTTCTGGCTTTGAAAGCCATGTTCGATCACGGAAATTGCAGTGATTGCAGCGAAAGATGCATCTGGAAAGGGAGCGTGCTTGAAATCGCCGATTTCATATCGAATCGCTTTAGCGTGCGGCATGAACTTGATGCGCGGGTTCAGGTCAATCCCTGTGAGCGTTGCGTAATTTAGGCGATGCAGGACGCACAGGATTTCGGAAGCATATGCACCAATGTCGAGGATTGGCACGTCGAGCGGCACATTCTGTTGAATGAACTGTGTGGTACTGAGAATGTCCCAACTCTTCACGACATCGCCAACCGGAACATAGTGCGTCAGTCCCAACTTGTTTGCGATCCGTTGCAACATTGGAGAATGCCAGCGACTGATACAGGATAGTCCTTGTTGGCGCAATTCGCGCCGTGCGGCATAGATTTCAGATTCGGATTGCAGAACGCGAACAGTCATTACTCAACCTGCCAAACCATCACGCGCGGCGCGCCCACGCGCTCGCCAACCGCGCGAATACTAGCTCGCGCACTTGTTGCGCCGCCAACCCTGTAGCAATGAATGCGCCGAGTAGCAATAATGCCAACGTTACAACAATCAAAGGCATAGGCGGCGGAGTCGTTAGCAACACGCGCCCTGCAGCAATGACCAGCACGGCGCCAATGCATGGAATCAAAGTATCGTTGATCAACCATCGCCGCGCTTCGCCAGGGAGCAAGCGCCGATGGGTCAAAGGCACACCCAGCAACATATAAACCGCGTTCAAGATGATCCATACCGCCGCCGCGCCGACCGCGCCGTACTTCACAGTCATTAGAATCAATCCAGGGATCTGCAAAGCGATGAACGCCGCGTTGAGGCGCAAGCCCAAGCTTGTCCATCCGTGTGCCAGCTGCAAAGCGTAGGGCAAATTCATCAACCCATTGAGCGCGGTCCCAATCATAAGAAGGGCGACAATTGGTGCGACGTTGTTCGCGACTTGCGCGTTGCCCGTCCACAACCGCAAGATGTCGAAAGCGAAAAAGGCAAGCAGCGCGGCAATCGGCAAGATCACGACCGACATCACTTGCGCGCTGCGATGATAAAACTGCATCTCTGCGACTGTATCGCCGAGCGCCGCCAACGCTGCCAAACGCGGAAAGATCACATTGAACATTGAAGTGATGACCAAGGTCAGACCGCCAGCAACCACGGTCGCCAATGTGTAAACACCAAACATCTCAAGACTCAACAACTTACTCAAGATGACCTTGTCCAACTGAGTCAGAACAAGCGCCGAGAGAGTGATGCCGCTCATGCCAGCAGCGAAACGCCAGACCGGGCGAATCAATCTCGCATTGACACGCGGTGCGCGTTTTGCCGGTGGTAGACTGTGCCAGAATAAGAACGTCAGTAATATAACGCGAAGTACATTGACACTGATTTGCCAGAGCAAGAACGCGGTGATCGTTGGCGAAACGAGCAGCAAAACCAAGAACGCGCCGCCGTTGTTCAATGTGGAAAGCACGATCTGGAGTGTGTTCACCTCGACTTGACGCTGTAACCCCATTAACCCACCGAGGTAAAGCGTGAGGGGCCACTGCAGGATCGTCAGCACGCCCATCAGAACAATCGCTTGCTCGACTGTACTCGTCGACAGCGTTTGCGCGTTGATCCAGCGTGTCGCGATAAACGGCGCGGCGGCACAGAACAATAAACCGATCAGCGCTCCTAGTGCCCAGTAGCCGATTTCCACGGTGCGCGCGAAATCGCGTGCTTCACCGGCGCGTTCCGCTTGCACTGAATACCGCGCCATCTCGCGATTCATCGTTGGACTAAGCCCCAGATCAAAAACCTGGAGGACACCCTGTAAAGTCAGATAGAAGCCAACCAAACCGAATGCTTCCATCCCCATGAGTTTGATATACTGCGGGATGAAAAGCAACTGCATAAAGGCAGCCCACCCTGCTCCCGCGAAGTTAGCAAATAGTTTGACCTCAATGCGAGCACGAAGCGAGTTCCAAAAATTCTTCATAGAGAGGAAGAGGGCTTTAGTTCGTCCAGTTGGGCAGCCACCATCCCGCGCACAAGCTCATGAAAAGAGATCGTTGGTTCCCATCCACAGACCCGGCGAATCTTGGAATTGTCTCCAACAACGGGCAATCGTCGTGGCGGATTTACAGACTTTGGGTCTTGAGTAACAAAATTCTCCGCACGCAGTCCCACTGTGTCAAACGCGACCCGCGCAAATTCACGAACTGTGTGCGGCGCGCTGGACGAAATAATGTATTCATCCGCGCGAGGTTGCTGCAAGGTCAACCACATCGCGTGCACGTAATCCTGCGCAGCGCCCCAATCTACTACTGCATCGAGGTCGCGGAGCAACAATGGCGTGGGGCGACCCATCGCTGCGTTGGCGGCTGCTCGCGCGATCTGCGTTGTCACGAATTCGGAGCGGCGGCGTGGAGACTCGTGATTGTACAGAATGCCAACGGCGGCAAAAACGCCGAAAGATTCGCGGTAATAGCGGCACAAATGAACCGCCGCACTTTTGCTGATCGCGTACAGAGTTTCGGGACGGTGCGGCGTTTCCTCCGTTTGAGGTGTCGCCAGTGGCGCGCCGAAGATATGCGCGCTGGCAGCGTAAAAGAATCGGCTTGTTGGCATTTCGTTTCGCACAACTTGCAGCGCGGCAGCGACTGCCAACAAGTTGACCGATACAAACGGAGCTAATTGCCCCAACGAATTCTCGCCGCGCTGGGAAGAAAAATGATGCGCCGCAAGATAATACAGCTCTTGCGGACGCGTTTGGCGGACAATTTCGGCTAACCGTTGGGGCTGATTAAGATCCGCAACGAAAACACGGGCGAGCTGACTGTGTAGCTTGGAGGGTGCCGTGACGTTCGAGTGCGTGATTCCGAACACAGTATAGTCGTGTTGAAGAAGCGACTCAGCCAGATAAAAACCATCTTGGCCGTCAATGCCTGTGATTAATGCTCGTCGTTTGGTAGGAGTGGTAGGTATCACACCTGATTCTCGCAGAATTCACTGGCACTCGCTTGCTACCCGCGCGTTCCAAGTAAACGGTAGCATTATCAACGCGTCCTCGGCGCTCCCAAGACGCGGTGGGATTGTCTCTCGCATTCGTCGAGTATGCCTGACAGAAAGAAGCCATCCTCAGACGTGAGTACACTATACTCACACTAACCGGATTTGTCAAAGAATATTTCGTGCGCGGATTCCGCGAGTAGGGTTGACTTGCACGCGCATGCAACACAACCCCGGAAAGCCGGCGCCTAACCACAGCGACGATGGCAGTATCGCGTACATCATCGCGCAGTGAATGCGCGAACAAAAAATGGCGAGCCACCGTTGAGTTGTGGCTCGCCATTTTTTGTTGTCGCAAGGACCTTACGCCGCGACCGGTTTTTCTTCCGGCGCCGCGTCGCCCGCGTAATCGCATTTCGTGCACTTGACGCCGCGTTTGCCTTTCAGCGTCAGCAAATTATTACAGCGCGGACACGGCGTTTTGATCGGCTTGTCCCACAGCGCGAATTTGCAGTCGGGATAGCGGTTGCACGAATAGAAAATTCTGCCGCGCTTGCTTTTCTTTTCGATGATCGCGCCTTGCTTGCACTCCGGGCATGTGACGCCGGTGTTCGCGCTGCCGCCAGTTGCCGATAAATTGCGCGTGCCTTTGCATTTGGGGAAGGTGGAGCACGCGAGGAATTTGCCAAACCGCCCGCGCTTGACCACCATCGGCGCGCCGCACTTGTCGCACACCTCGTTTGTCGATTCGACCGGCAGCGTCACGTTCGGCATCTCTGCCGCCGCGCGGTCGAGCGTCTGCTTGAACGGCGCGTAGAAATCGCGCAATACCCCGACCCAGTTTGCCGCGCCGTCCGCGATCTGGTCGAATTTCTCTTCCATCTGCGCGGTGAACTTCACGTCCACTTCTTGCGCGAAATGCTTGACCAGCAAATCGTTGACGATGAAACCTAGATCGGTTGGCTTCAAGCGGCGATCCGGCATCCGCTCGATGTAGCCGCGCTCTTGGATCGTCGAAAGAATCGGCGCGTAGGTGGAGGGTCTGCCGATGCCGTGCTCTTCGAGCGCCTTGATGAGCGTGGCTTCGGTGAAGCGTGGCGGCGGCTGCGTGAAATGCTGCTCCGGGTAAATGCCGAGCAGATCGAGCGGCTCGTCGCGCGCGAGCGGCGGCAGTTCGCGGTCCGCTTCGTCCTCCTTGTCCGTTGGCTCATCCTTCCCTTCGCTGTAGACGGCGAGGAAACCGCGGAATTTGATGACGGAGCCGTTCGCGCGGAAGACAAAGTCCGACGGATGACCGAGGACCGAAGACGGAGAAATCGGTCGTCCGTCGTCCGTCGTCCGTCGGTTCGCAGCAATATCAACAGCAGTGGTATCAAACACCGCGCTTGCCATCTGCGACGCGACGAAACGTTTCCAGATGAGATCGTAAAGTTTGAACTGGTCCGCGTCGAGGAATTCCTTGACCGCGCGCGGCTCGCGGAAAACGCTCGTCGGACGAACCGCTTCGTGCGCTTCCTGTGCGCCCGCAACTTTCTTGGCGTAAAAGCGCGGCGTCTTGGGCAGGAACGTCTCGCCGAATTTTTCTTTCACGTACGCCCACGCTTCCTTCTGCGCGCTTGCCGCGACGTTCGTCGAGTCGGTGCGCATATAGGTGATGAGCCCCACGCTCCCTTCGTTGCCGACTGCGATGCCTTCGTACAACTGCTGCGCGATCGCCATCGTGCGCTTGGCGTTGAACCCGAGCTTGCGCGACGCTTCTTGCTGCATCGTCGAGGTGATGAACGGCGCAGACGGATTACGCAGCACCTCTTTCTTCCGCACGTCGAGCACGGTGTACGCGCACTGCTCCAGCGTCTCTTTCAACTTGAGCGCGTCTTCGCCGGCGTGACATTCAAAATCCTTGTCGCCGACCTTGATCAACTTGGCTCTGAACGATTGTGCGTTGGTTGACGGAGGACGGACGACGGACGACGAAAGGTGTTCTCTCGTCTTCGGTCTTCCGTCTTCGGTCTGCTTTTGCAGTTCCGCCTCAATGCTCCAATACTCCACCGGCACAAACGCCTGAATCTCGCGCTCGCGCTCGACGACGAGACGCACCGCGACGGACTGCACGCGCCCCGCGCTCAAATTCTTGGTGTTGATCTTTTTCCGCAGCAGCGGGCTGATCGTGTAACCGACGATGCGGTCGAGCACGCGGCGCGCTTGCTGCGCGTCGACCAGCGGCTGGTTGATCTCGCGTGGGCTGGCGAACGCGCGGTCGATCGCGTCGCGGGTGATCTCGTGGAACTCGACGCGGTGGACCGGCTTGCCGCTCAGCGCGTCGGCAAGCGCGGCGGCGAGGTGCCACGAAATCGCTTCGCCCTCCCGGTCGGGGTCGGTCGCGAGGAAGATTTCCGCCGCGTTATCTGCGAGCGAGCGCAATTCTTTGACGACCTCTTTCTTCTTCGGCGTAATGACGTAATGCGGACGAAAATCGTGCTCGAGGTCTACGCCCATTTGTTTTTGCGGCAGATCGCGGATGTGCCCCACCGACGCGCGTACGCGGTAGCCCGCGCCGAGAAATTTGCCGATGGTGCGCGCTTTCGCGGGACTCTCTACGATCACCAGCTTGCCAACGGGCTGACCGACGACGGACGACCGATGACGGACGACCGTCTTCCGTCCTCCGTCCTCCGTCTGCGCTTCTGTCCTTCGTCCCGCTAAGCGGTCCTTCGTCGCTTGGGCTGCCGCGATCATCGCCGCGCGATCGAGCGACGCATGCGCTTCCGTCGCGCCGAGGCGCATCATGCCGGCGCCGCAGACCGCGCAGACGCCTTTGGTGTACGCTGCGCCGCGCGCGTTGAACAGCGGCTGCGGGTTTTGGATCTCGCGTTTGGTTTTACACTTGACGCAGTAGGCTTCCATAGTTGATTTTCGATTTCAGATTTCAGATTTACGTTTTCCGCTTCAGCTCCTAGTATACCACAAAAGAAAAGAGCCGGAGACTTGCTTCCAGCTCTCTAAATTCAAAGCTCCAACTTCCAACTTTTATTTAAACACGTACTGCGCCACGTTGTCCAACGCCGCGCTGCCGCGCACCTCATTGTCCAGCAGCGGAACGATCGCGCGCACGTTGCCGTCAAAGTCATCCCAGATTTGCGTCATGTACGCATCCTGCATCGCGACGCGGTTGCGCACAAACTCGGGCGAGGACGCAAGCACCTGGTCTTTCTGGATCAGCATGTTCACCAGCACGCCACCAACTGGAATTCCGAAATCGACGAACCAGTTGATGAAGCGTTTGATCACCGCGATGGGCAGCGCTTCCGGCAAGGTGACGAAGAAGAACGCGGTCAGCGCTTCGTCGGTCAAAAGTTGCTGGGCGTGCGCCATCCGGTCGCGGAAGCTAACCAAGTAATCCATCAGCGGGTCGGCTTCTTTTTTCTTGCTGAACGAGAGCAGCTCGCGCAGACTCTTGGCTTCATCGCGTGACTTTAACATTTTATTCACCCACAGTGAGTACACCTTGCTCATGCCGAGCAAGCGGCGCGCATTCGCGGTCGGCGCCGTGTCGAAGATATAGACGTCGTACTCGTTCTTGAACATCAGGTCGACCATATTCTCGAACATCGCCGACTCTTCAAACGCCGGGTTCATCGTCGCCGATTCGACGAACTCGTCGGCTTGCGTGGAGATTTCCGCGAACTTTAAGAACCACTGGATCTTGTTCTTGATGTCGGCTTTGGAGCGCTCGATCGTATCCTTCGTATCGATCTCGAGCGCCCACAAATTCGGCACACCGTTGACCGCCGTCTCCTGTCCAAATACGTTTTGATCGAGCAAACCGGAGAGACTGTGGACCGGGTTGGTCGAAGCGAGCATCGTGCGGCGACCTTGTCTGGCAAACCAAAGCGCGGTCACGCCCGCCATCACGGTCTTGCCCACGCCGCCCTTGCCGCCGAAAAAGATGAATTTGAGTTCCGAATGATCCTGAACGTACTGCGCCATTGATTTTTCTATGCCAGCCATTTCAACCTCTTTGTTGTTATCGGTACATGATGTTGGCGAGTTTTTCGATCATGGCTAAGCCGGTCACGTCGCGTTCCATCTCCGGCACTTGCGCCAGCACTTGCTTCCCGAGCGACGTATTGATCTGGTCGATGTACTTGCTTTGCATCTCCAGGCGATTCTTCAGGTACGCCGGGACTATTTGCGTCCTGAGTTCCGGCGGCAGCACGCGATTGACCACATACCCGGCAGTCGGCACATCGAATTTCTGGAACAGTTCCGCGGCTTTCATCGTATCCAGGATGATCATTTCTTCCGGCACGACGACGAAAAAGAACGCGGTCTTTTCCTTGTCGGTCAGGATGCTGGACGATGCGTTGATGCGCTGCTTGATGTACTGCAGTTCGGTGAGGATCTGATCTTCGTCCGTTTCCTTCTCGCGCTTGATGCGGGAGACCATCGTCTCGTACTCGCGCATTTCCTCGCGCAACTTGGTGATCTTGTTGATCCACTCGTCGTACACTTTCGCCATGGAGAGGTAGTAGAGTGCGTGACCCAGCGGGACGAGATCGTAGATGTAGTAATCGTAATCGCCTTTCACGACGATATCGACCACGGCATCGAAGATCGCGGATTCTTCCATCGCCGGTTCCGCCGAGGCGGCTTGGATGTAATCTTCGATCTCTTCGGGCACCTTGTCAAAGCCGTACATATCCAGGATCTTCTTGCGAATCTCGTTCTGGTAATCCTTGATGTGCTTGTCGGCATCGATCTCTTGCGCCCACAGGTTCTGCATGATCGGCACCGCGCCCTTGCCGAAAATGTCTTTCTGGAAAATGTCGGTCAGACTGGCTTGCGGGTCCACTGAAAAGACGAGGACGCGTTTGCCTTGCTGCGCCAGCCAGAACGCGGTGGCGGCGGAAAAGGTCGTCTTGCCCAAGCCGCCTTTGCCGCCAAACATGATGTATCGTCGATTGGGATTTTGTTCAAAGACTTGTCTGAGTGACATGATAACTCCCGGGATTGCAGATTGCAGATTTTAGATTGCAGATTCCCGCGTCAGCGGTCTGACTACTGAGGACTGGCGACTGACCTCTGTCTAGAACATCGCGTCGCTGATGTCTTTTTCGCGCAGCATACGGCGCTTCCATGTGGCAATGTTCGGCACCACATAGGGCAGCAGGCGGAGGGAATAGTACGGGGGCAAGATCGGGACGCCGATCAGGTCGCCCATCGTGATGAGAATAAAAAGGTGTTCCATCGAGGCGCGTGTGCGGACGGCGTAACGGCTCATGTCGTGCGCTGCCATACCGTACATCACTTCTTTGAAGTTGTCGAGGATGCCACCCAGACCGCCGCGTCTTGCTTTCTTTACTTTCTCTTCTGGCATTTTACACTCCTTTGTGCGGGCAATGGCTATATTCCGTGCAGATCGAACTCGTGACTGTCCGAAAATTCGCGCTCGCGCAGTACCCGGCGTTTCCAGGTCGCGACATTCGGGACGATAAATGGCAAAAGTCTCAATCCGTAGTACGGTGGAATAATCGGTAGTCCCAGCATGTCACCAAAGGTGATCGCCATGAAGAGCGCTTCCAACGTCGAGCGAATCTGGACCGCGTGCTCTTCAAATTCATAGCCGATCATCCCATATAGAAATTCGCGCAGTTGCGCAAGGAAAATTTTTGGGCTCACGAATGCGTGACCTCAGCCAGTGAACAAACGCACCACGACGGTAGTGGAATTATTATATCATTGCGATTAAGCATTGTCAAAGATTGTGCCGGCTGGGGTGTAGTTCAGTTTGGGGGCGAATTTTGAAAAGACTCAGGGTGCGCGCTCTCTAGCGCGCCTGTGCACTTTGAAAAGACTCGGGGTGCGCGCTCTCTAGCGCGCCTGCACACGGCGTTAGAGAACGCCTGCTCCTCTGTTTATGAAAACCTGCCCCCAATGTGAACTACACCCGCCGGCTGGGTTTCGACGCGCCTCCTTCGTGGAGTGGTCAAAAACTCAAGAGGGTTGATCTACCATCAAGTTATCGCTCTGGGAAGAGCGAACGAGCAAATGGCAGCGGTCGACGCGGTTCGTCGTTCTAAGCGTTACAGCCCCAACGGTCCAGCGCCGGCTCCGCGCTCCGTCCCCGCGCTCGCAGAGCCATCCAGCCGCAGTTCGCGATCCTGGATGAACGGCAGATTGTTCTTCAACGCGAACTCAGCTTTCGCCATCTCGCCGCCTAGATAAAGCGCATGGTCAACGCGCGAGACGAAGAACGCGAGTTCGCGCTGCAACGCCCGCGCGGCGCTGCCGGTGAACGTCGCGAGGAGATTTCCTTCGGGCGAATAGTGATCGACGCGAATCTGAAAGCCCTCGACGCGGATATTGAAACTGCCGCGCGGGTCGCGCACGAGGCGCGGATTTTTGAGGTACTCGCGCGCGTGCTCGCGCGTGATCGCCCGCGCGGCGTCCCACGAGTCCGCGTAAATGTGCGCCGACTGCGAGACGATCGCCAGATCGCCGATCACGCAATCGCCGACCCGCTGCGCGATTTCCGACTGCAACTTGCGGAGACCGAACGCGTTCATTAGCCACGCGCGGAAAATATCGTGGCTGCGAAAGTACGCGGTGAGGTATAGCTTGCCGTCGCGAACGCGCGCCTGCACCAAATTCAGGCACGGCGGATCGACCGACCGCGCGTCGCGCGCTGGGTCCCACAATCCAGCCACCGCGCGTCGCGAGTAGCGCGTCGCGCGCAGCGCGTCGATCATCCCGCTGACCTGATCGTAGCCGTTGAAATCGAACAGGCGCTCGCCGTAGGTGTACGCGATGTTTTCGGGGCGTTGGCTCGTGAGCAGCTGCGGATAATAGGCGTCCAATTGCTCGCGCGTCAGCGGAATCCACTCGGGCAGATCGAACTCGGCGGGGTCTTCGTTCTGGACCGTCGCGACCACGTCGAGCAGTTCGCGCTGCTGGACGGTGTACGCCGTCAGGTCGCGCCGACCAAACGCGAGGATTGCCGCGAGTAGGTTCACCCACACCTCGACGATGCGCTCGCCGCGCACGACAAAGCCGGTCTCTTCCGCCGGAAACTCGTCCGCCGCCGGCGTCGCGCGCGGAAAGACGCGCGGCTCGGCGAAGGCGCCGCGCGGCAGCGCGCCGTTCAGCTCCGCGAGCGCGTCGCGGATTTTCGCGGGGTCGTTGACGCCGCGCAGATCGAGCAGGCGCACGTTCGCGCGGAAATCGTCAATTGCCTTGCGCGGGATTTCCGTTTCGATCAGCGCGGTATCCGCGCCGACGCGGCGCTGATCGTCAACGCCCTCGCGCATCAGCGCGGCAAACGCCGCGCCGCTTTGCGTGAGATCGGGACCGCAGAGGAGGATCGCGCGAATCGTCGGGCGCGCGAGAACGTTGCGCAGTAAATAATTCAAGCCGTCCTTGGAGTAGAGATTGCCGAGGACGCTGTACGAATCGGGGGAAAGAAATTCGGCGAGCCGCGTTTGCTTCATCCAGAGCGAACAGATCGCGACGGGATGATCGAGGTCGCCGAACGTGAGGTTGTCCCGGAAATAGAGCGGCCAGGGGGAGGACATCGAAGCGATCAGTCCGCGCCTAGGCGCAGCAGCAAACGCCGGGTCTTCGCCGGCAATTTTTCGAATTCGACGTTCACGCGAAACAAGCCCTTGCCTTTGGTGATCCGCCTGACGCGGCCGCGCGCGCGGGCGAGTTGATTGTCGTCTAAGAGGAATTCCAGGGCGAGGAGCTGCCCTACCGGAAACGCATCCGGCGATTCAAGCACCGCGGCGCTCTCGCTGACTTGCAGCGTTCGACCAAAGCCGGTCGACGTGACGACTTCGCCATCGAGACAGCGGAATGAGGTTAACCATTTGGACTTGCGCGGCGATGGACGCGCTTTGGAGCGAGGCATGTTTCCCTCGTTAGTTTGGGTTGCTGCCGGCGTTTTCAATAGCGCGTTCGAGAACGGCGCGGTCAGCCGGAGAAACGTGAGTGAAAAGGACGCCGGCGTGATAGAGTAGGTTGCTCGCCGGCTCGGTATGCACGACGCGCGCGCGTACGTCGACGACCTGGCGATCGGGCGTGACGATGAAGAACGCCACCGACGCGCCTTGCTGAAGGGGATCGAGGGTTTCGATCAGTGCGCCTTTGGTGCTCAGATCGATGGTGCGGGTGGGAGGCGGATCGGCGTCCGGAGGGAGATAGAAATATTTGATTTGAAACCGGACCGGCGTGCGCGGCAAAACGCGGCGTTCGGTCTTGGTTCTTACATCATTTCGCTGCAGCATGGTTTCCCCCTCCAGTTCATTCGTCAAAAAGGAAAACGGATTCCTGATAAAATCGGACACGCCGTTCGCGCAACTTGATTTTCATCCACGCGTTCAGCCACACGTTCTTCTGATCGAGCGGATCGTCGCGCCGCAGCACGTCGAGCGGAATATTGACGCGCAGCGCGCGCCCCGGAATAATGTGCCGCGTCACGCCCATCGGCAGTTTTGCGCCGTTGAGCGCCAGCCGGCGGATTTCGTCCGGGCGATACCGCGGAAAGACGATCAGCGCGCTGAGCCGCCCGTGCTCCGACACCAAGCGCTCCACGTCGGTGTGCGCGACGCGGTACATCTCGCCGCGCCCTTCGTACGCTGCGACGACCTGGTTGAGCAACTGCGCCTGCTGCTCCAGTTTGTTCTCGCCCGCCGCGCGCAGCGAATACACCTGCTCGTCCTGTGTCAAAAGCGCGCTGATGCTTGCGCGGGAATCCAGCGCGGCTTGGGCATGGTCAAGGGTGGTCTGCTCGATCACCACGCCGGACAATTCGCGCAGCGATCGAAAAAGTTCGTCCGCCGGCGCGTCGAGCAGCAGATGGTTCCACGCTTCGAGCGCCATGCCCGGCATTTCATAATCGACCACCTGCACAACGACAGCGCAACAGCCGATTTGCCGGAGCGCGGTCACGCGCGTCGCGCCGTCCAACAAAATGTACTTGTTTTGGTATTCAGTGACACAGGGTGGATTCTTAAGGAACTGTTCGTTTTCCAGCCGCAGAGCGAGTCGCGCGACGCGTTTCTTTTCTATCTGCTCGTGCAGCAACACGTCATCCAATCGAACGACGCGGAGCGTTAGCTCATTCGCATTCATTGCGAACTCCGTGGATATTATAGACTAAAGGCAAGTGCGAGTCAACAACAGAAAAAATCGCGTTGTTGTAGGGGCGCGGCGTTCGCCAAAATTGGAGTTTTGGGAAAGTTGATAAGTATATGCCTCGCCCCTCCCTGAACGGTCACCAGAAAAATGGGGCGTTCACCGGAACGCCCCTGCTGGACATTTACGCGATTTGCGGCAGCGCCGCGACGGCTTTCCGCACCTCTTCGACCGGATACTCGTAATCCTGCAACTCGCCGTTGAGGTATTGCTGATAGCCGCCGAGGTCAAAGTGACCGTGCCCGCTCAGATTGAACAGGATCACTTTTTTCTCGCGCGCTGCTTTGGCGCGCAGCGCTTCGTCGATCGCAACGCGGATCGCGTGCGCCGATTCCGGCGCGGGCAGGATGCCTTCCGCGCGCGTGAACTGCACCGCCGCGTCGAAGACCGCGTTCTGCGGTACTGCCGTCGCTTCGATCACGCCGTCGTCGTACAGCCGGCTGATGATCGGCGAGACGCCGTGATAGCGCAAACCGCCGGCGTGGATCGGCGCGGGGATGAACGACGCGCCGAGCGTGTGCATCTTGACGAGCGGTATCGTCTGCGCGGTATCGCCAAAGTCGTACGTGTAAACGCCTTTGGTGAGCGACGGCGCGGCGGTCGGCTCGACCGCGACGATGCGCGTCTTTTTGCCCTGCTTGATCTTTTCGCGGACGAACGGCAGCGCGATGCCGCCAAAGTTCGACCCGCCGCCGACGCAGCCGATGACAACGTCCGGATACGCGCCGGCTTTTTCCATCTGCTTCAGCGCTTCTTCGCCGATGACCGTCTGGTGCATCAGGACGTGATTCAACACCGAGCCGAGCGAGTACTTGGTGTCCGGCTGGTGCGTCATCGCGTCTTCCACCGCTTCGCTGATCGCGAGACCGAGCGAGCCAGGATGGTTGGCGTCTTGCGCGCGGAACTTGCGTCCGGCATTCGTGTCATCCGACGGCGAGGCGACGATCTGCGCGCCGAACGTCTCCATCAGAATACGGCGGTACGGCTTTTGCTGGTACGATATGTTGACCATGTACACTTTACATTCCAGGTCGAACAGGCGGCAGGCGAACGCGAGCGCGCTGCCCCATTGCCCCGCGCCGGTTTCCGTCGCTAAGCGTTTGGTGCCCTGCTTTTTGTTGTAGTACGCTTGCGGAATCGCGGTGTTCGGCTTGTGCGATCCCACCGGCGACACGCCTTCGTACTTGAAGTAAATCTGCGCGGGCGTGCCCAGCGCCTGTTCCAATCGCCGCGCGCGAATCAGCGGCGTCGGACGATACAAGCGGTACGCGTCCTGCACCTCTTCCGGAATGTCGATATAGCGCGCCGCGTACGGACCGACGGCGGCTTCCTGCATGATAAGCTCCATCGGAAAGAGCGGCGCGAGATCGGCGGGGCTGATCGGTTGCTTCGTACCGGGATGAATGACCGGCGGCAATGGACGGTCTAGGTCCATCTGGATATTGTACCACGCGGTCGGCATTTCTTTTTCGTCGAGCAGGAATTTCGTCTGTTCCATTTTCGTATCTCCGTGTTTTGATTTTTCCGTACCGTATGCCTGTTCGATTCAAGTCATGTCAACCTCCTCGTGGACTGTTCCACTATCCACTGTTCACTGACCGCGTCCCAGCCCCATCGCGTCCCGCGCGGCGTTCACTGTCTCTTGCGAGATGGGACGTACCTTCGCCGCGCCCGCCGCGAGAATCTCGTCGATGAGGTTCGGACGCGCGGCGTAGTACTCGCGGCGCGCGCGAAGGGGTTCTAGGAAATTGTTCAGCGCGACGACAAGTTTCTTTTTCACTTCCACATCGCCGACCTTGCCGGTGCGATAGCGCGCCTTCAAGTCTTCGACTTCGCTTTTGTTGGGGTTGAACGCGTCGTGGTACTGAAAGACTGGATTGCCCTCCGGGTTCGCCGGAATGTCGGCGCGAACGCGCGTGGGATCGGTGTACATTCCGCGCACCTTTTGCTCCACCGTCTTTACGTCGTCCGACAGCATGATCGCGTTGCCGAGCGATTTCGACATCTTGGCTTTGCCGTCGGTGCCGAGCAGCGTCGGCACGTCGCCGATGAGCGTGTCCGGTTCCGGGAAGACTTGTGCGTAAAGGTAATTGAAGCGGCGGGCGATCTCGCGCGTCACTTCGAGATGCGACGCCTGGTCTTTGCCGACCGGCACGAGATGTGCGCGCACGTGCAGAATGTCCGCCGCTTGCAGCACCGGATAACCGAGCAGCCCGTACGTCGCCTGCTCGATGTTCTCCGCGTCCATCACCTCTTTGAGTGTCGGCACGCGCTCCAGCCGCGGCACCGTCGTCAGCATCGAGAAGAGCAAATGCAATTCGCACACGCTCGGGACATCGGACTGGACGTAGATCGTCGTCTTCTCCGGATCGATGCCGACCGAGAGATAGTCTAGCACCAGGTCGCGCGTAAAGCCGCGCGTCGCGGTGACGTGATCTTTTTCGACGTGGCGCGTCAG
>JBBIJS010000043.1:0-14735 GCA_037445855.1 Chloroflexota bacterium
AGCAACATCGCATTCATCAAGTACTGGGGCAACCGCGATGCCGCGCAGCGCGTCCCGCTGAACGATTCCGTTTCAATGAACCTCGATCACGCGACGACGACGACCACGGTCGAGTTTGACGATGGGCTTGCCGACGATCATGTCGTCATCGGCGGCGCGGTAGCGAACGACGCGGCGCGCGCGCGGGTGAGCGCTCACCTCGATCGCGTACGCGCGCTCGCGAACAGTAGGGGCGTTCGATTGAACGCCCCGGCGCGCGTCGAATCCCGCAACTCGTTTCCCACCGGCGCCGGCATTGCGTCGAGCGCAAGCGGATTCGCCGCGCTGACGGTTGCAGCAACGCGCGCCGCCGGCTTGGAACTGAGCGAGCGTGAATTATCGATCCTGGCGCGCCAGGGTTCCGGTTCTGCCTGCCGCTCGATTCCTGCCGGGTTTGTCGAATGGATCGCCGGTTCCAGCGGCGACAATTCCTACGCCATCAGCATCGCGCCGCCGACGCATTGGGATTTGCGCGACGTGATCGCCGTAGTCAGCAGGGATGAAAAGCCGGTCGGCTCGACCGCGGGGCACGCTGCGTCTGCGACCAGTCCGTTCATCAGCGCGCGCGTCCAGGCGCTGCCGCCGCGGTTTCATCGCGTGCGCCGCGCCGTTCTCGCCAAAGACCTTACGCTGCTCGGTCCCGCGCTGGAAGAGGACGCGCTCGAACTGCATCTCGTCGCGATGACTTCGCGTCCGCCGGTGTTTTACTGGACGCCGGGAATGGTGCGCGTCATTCAAGCGATGCAACAGTGGCGCGCGGATGGACTCGCCGTCTATTTCACGCTCGACGCCGGACCGAATGTCCATCTCATCTGCGAATCCAAAGACGCCGATCAGGTCGCCGCGCTCACACGCGCAGTGCCGGAGGTTCAGCAAGTCATCGTCAACGCGCCGGGCGATGCCGCGCGCGTGAGCGACGAGCATCTGTTTTAGGCTGGCGATTACCCCTAACTCACCGCAGAGGCGCAGAGGATGCCGAGTCTTCCTATTTCTTCTCCGCGACCTCAGCGCCTCTGCGGTGAAATCGATTTGCGGGCAACCACCAGATTTTAGCCGATTGCCAGATTCCGCGCGCGGCGGTATAATGCGTTCGTCTCCGCTTCAACTCTGAAAGGAAAGATCGAGTGAGTAATCTCTTGTCCGGTGGGTTCAATCTAATCATTTTCGTCGTAATGCTCGGCGTCCTGGTCTTTGTGCACGAGCTGGGACACTTTGCCGTCGCGAAACGCCTCAAAATTCCGGTGCCCGAATTTGGCTTTGGCTTTCCTCCGCGCGTCTTGAAATTCTGGCAAGGCGCTGGCTGGATCGAAATTCAAGACAAGCGCATTGTGATTCCGCGCAAATTTCAAATGCCCCAGAACGTCGCCGTCGGTTCGCTTGTACGCTACAAGACCGAGATCCAAAAAGAACGCGAGACACTGACCGCGTTGGAAGTGATCGATCCTGGAAATCAAGGCGCGACTCTAGCCAGTCCGGTGCAAGCACTCGATCGCGGAACCGCATACACGCTCAACGCGATTCCGGTTGGCGGCTTTGTGCGCCTGATGGGCGAAGAAGACCCCAACGTCCCTGGCGGATTCATGAGCGCCAAGCCCTGGGTGCGCGCACGCGTCCTCCTCGCCGGCGTCACGATGAATCTGCTTCTCGCTTTCGTCGTCTTCACGCTGATTGCCGGGCTGACGCCGCCATATGCGACCGTGCAAACCACACGCCTCGCCGCCGTCGCACCCAATTCCCCGGCGGAGAGCGCCGGTTTACTCAAAGGCGATACCATCGCCGCCGTGGATGGGCAGAACGTTCAGAACGATTACCCCGCGCTGAGTCAAATCCTCCGCGCGAACGCCGGCACGCCGGTCACGCTGACGATCGTCCGCGGCGGGCGCACCGTGGACCCGCTGACGGCGACGCCGCGGCTCAACCCGCCGGCGGGCGAAGGCCCGCTCGGCGTGGCGCTGGATGGCTGGCTGGGCTTGCAGGTTTCCGCGGTCGCGTCCGGCTCGGTGGCAGATCGCGCCGGCGTACGCGCCGGCGACGTCCTGGTATTCATCGTCGACGGCAAAACCGGGCGCACGCTCAAAGACCAGGGCGAACTCGCGCAGTACTCGAAAGATCATCCGGGTTGGAAAATCGAATGGCGCATCTTGCGCGATCACAAGTTGCTCGATCCGATCACGGTGCAGATTCCCGCGACGGTGGACGCGCAAAACGCCGCCCTCGGTCTCGATCTGCAAACCGCGCTGATCGACGCGCCGCGCGTCGCGGTCGAAAATATGTGGAGCATTGTCGTCTCAGTGCCGACGATGATCGGTCAGTTGCTGCGCGGCGCGGCGCCCCCCAATTCTTTTGTCGGACCGATCGGGATCGCCCAAGTCACCGGCGAAGTGGCGCAGCGCGCCGGCTGGCTCGGCTTGCTGAATCTCCTCGGACTGTTGAGTCTGAATCTCGCCGTCGTCAACCTGCTGCCGTTCCCCGGTCTCGATGGCGGGCATCTGGTTTTTGTTCTGCTGGAATGGGTGCGCGGCGGAAAAAGGATCGACGCGCAAAAGGAAGGCATCGTCCACCTCGTCGGTCTCGCCGTGCTCCTGGGATTGATGGTCATCATTTCATTCTCGGATGTGCAGCGACTGTTTTCCGGTCAGTCCATAATCCCCTGAGTTGCCTTGCCTCCTGTGTCTGCAAACGTCCAGATGAACGACGATGCGCCGCGCTGTCCGAACTGCGGCAGACGGGTGAGCATGGCTGCAGCGGCGTGCGCGGCGTGCGGCTATGAATTGGTGACGCACCAACAGCGCATTCGCTGTTCGCACTGCGGCAGGCGCATCCCCGCTGATTCCGCGGCGTGCCCGCGCTGCGGCGCAGACCCGCGCGCGAGCCGCATCCCGCGCGCCGCGCGCCTCGGCGCGATCGTGGGCGCGCTGCTTTTGCTCGTCTGTGTCGGTTGGGTGATCTTCCGCGCGATCACAACCAACGTGCTGGCGCGCACGCTGGGCTTGAACGAACCAACGCGCGTGCCGACCCAGGTCATCAACGTCATTTACGTCGTGGCGTCGCCGGCGCGGGCGACGCCAACCCCCTCGCCCAATGCCACCGCGACGCCTACCTCAAGATTTTCGCCGACGCCGCCGCGGCGCGGCGCGCGTACGCCAACTCCCGCGCCGCCCAAGGCGGGACCAACACTGGCTGCCGGTTTCTACGCCGCGCCGCAATTGATTGCCCCGCTGAATGCGACTGTGTACGAAGGCGCGAACTCTGTCATCACGCTGCAATGGCAGCCAGTCTCTCCAAACGGCTTGCGCGAGAACGAGTGGTATTACATTACTATCACCTTCACTGCGAGTGACCGGAGCCAGAGTTTGCGGATCGGTTGGTCGAAGGAAACGCGCTGGACCGTACCGACCACGTGGTGGAACGATGCCGCGAGCGATGTTCGCGCGTTCAAGTGGACGGTTGCGGTGATGCGGATTGTGGGTGCTGACCCACTACTCTCGCCGAACAACACGCTGACGAGTCCTACCAGCGTGACGCGAATATTCTTTTGGAATTAGCAAATCGAACCACAAAGACACCACGGCACGAAGGAGTTACTTTGTGCCGTGGTGGTGAATTCAACGGAGGGAAAATGGAACGACAGGTGGTCAGCACGGACCAAGCGCCGAAAGCCATCGGTCCGTACTCGCAAGCGATCCGCGTGGGCGATTTTGTTTTTTGCGCCGGGCAAGCCGGGCTGGAACCCGCCACCGGCGTCCTGGTCAAAGGCGGCATCGAAGCGGAGACGCGGCGCGTGCTGCAAAATCTCGCCGCGGTGCTGCAAGCCGCCGGCAGTTCGCTCAGCCGCGTCGTCAAGACAACCGTGTTCCTCACGAACATGGACGAATTTCAGAGGATGAACGCGGTTTACGCCGAATTCTTTCCCGCGAATCCGCCCGCGCGCTCGACGGTACAGGTCTCGCGTTTGCCCAAGGACGCGTGCGTGGAGATTGAAGTGGTCGCGACGATCTAGAGTCTGCATGCAAAACATGAAATAGCGTGTACACTGGTCGTCCTGACAAACCGAGGCGGACTAACCATGGAACAATGAGAACGAATCCAAGCCCTTTTCCCGAAAGCGAAATCAAACCGCGTTCGCGTACCGCAAAACCGCGCGGTGGGTTGCCGCGGACGCGCTGCGCGAGTTAAGGCAGAAGAATGTTAGGACGCGGATTACCGCGGTCGAACGCGGATCAATTATGAGCTTGCCTCCGCGGTAGCCCGCGTCCAAACGGGATTGTGATGTCAGAGTATCTCATCAGACCACTTACGCACGCCGACCGCGACCGCGTGCGTGATTTCATCACGCGGCGCTGGGGCGCGGAAATCGTCGTCGCGCACCACGTCATCTATCGCCCGCATGAGCTGCGCGGCTTGATCGCGTTGCGCGGCGACGATATCGTTGGCTTGGTCACGCTGCATCTTGTCGGGAACGCATGCGAACTCGTGACCATCGACAGCACCCAGCCCGGCGCGGGCATTGGCAGCGCGCTGATCGAGGCGACCAAGACCTTCGCGCGGCAAGCCGGCTGCATGCGCCTGTGGCTCATGGCGACGAACGATAACCTGAACGCGCTGCGGTTCTATCAGAAACGTGGCTTTGTTCTCGTCTCGGTGCACCGGAACGCAGTGATGAAATCGCGGCAACTCAAGCCGCAAATTCCGCTCACCGGCAACGACGGCATTCCGCTACGCGATGAAATCGAATTGGAGATGATTCTGGAGAGCGCGGCGTAAGGCGGACGCGCAATTGTTTGCCAAAAACGACGAGCTATGTTATATTAGTGCGGTTCGATTCACCGCCACCTTAGCTCAATTGGTAGAGCAGCCGCATCGTAAGCGGCCGGTTTGGGGTTCAAGTCCCTAAGGTGGCTCCACTTGACCTGACCGGTCGCGTTCGACAAAAACCGGTCAGGTCTTTTTTTGTGCCCTACAGACAACACCCCATTGATCAATGGGGTGTTTTGCTTATCCCAAAGATGCGCCGCTTGACGGATGGTCATTGCACGCCTCGGCGTGGTATACCAAGCGTGGAAATGCTGCAAGATGCGGAGGTGACCAATGTTTCCAGAATTCCTAACCGAGACTGTCAATGTAATCTTCATGTTCATTCTCCGGATCGGCATACCGATTGCGATTACGCTGGCGTTCGGATGGTGGCTGGAGAAGAAGATGGCTCCGCCCGCGGCAGTGGAACAAGAAAAACCAACGCAGCAGTCGCCCCGCTATAGACGGACCGGCAAGATCATCCAAATTCATTGCTGGGACCTCAAACGCTGCGAGTCCGCCCAACGCGCGCAATGCGCCGTGTATCAGCATCCCGACCTGCCGTGCTGGCTCGCCATTCAAGCCGATGGCGGGAAATTGCGCCCCGAATGTTTTGCGTGCGCGTTGTATCGACCGAAGCAGATCGCTGCCTAATTCTAGATTCGATATTTCTGAGGAGGCATCGTATGAAAATCTCACGACGCGATTTTCTCAAGGTTTGTGGCGCAAGCGCTGCCATGTTGGGGGTCGGCGCGCAAATCGCGCCGCCGGCGTTCGGCGGCGGCACGCGCAGCGTGCCGATCCAGCCGACGGATGCGATGGGCGTGTTGATCGATACCACGCAATGTATTGGCTGCCGCAGCTGTCAGCGGGCGTGCGCGCTGGCGAACAATCTGCCCGCGAATGGTCGCGAGTCCGAATTGTCGGCGACTGCGCTGAGCGTGATCGAACTGAAAAACATCTCGCCGTCCGCGAAGAACCCGGTCATCAAGCCGATCAAGCGCCAATGTATGCACTGCGAGAATCCGGCGTGCGTATCGGTCTGTCCCGTCGGCGCGCTGCACAAGACCGGCGATGGAACCGTGGCGTACGATCCCAACAAGTGCATCGGCTGCCGCTATTGCATGGTGGCGTGCCCGTTCGGCGTTCCCAAGTACGATTGGAGTTCAGCGAGTCCGAAGATCAACAAGTGCACGCGGAACTGCATGGCGAACGGCAAGCTCGATCGGCCGGCGTGCGTGCAGGCGTGCCCCAACCAGGCGCTGTTCTATGGCAAGCGCGCCGACTTACTCGCGTTCGCGAAAACTCGCATCGCCAACAGTCCGACGAAATACGTGAACCACATCTATGGCGAAAAAGAGATCGGCGGCACGACGATGCTTTACCTGAGCGGCACGCCGTTCGAGCAACTGGGTTTTCGAATGGACCTGCCCGAAGAACCGCTGCCGCAGTACACCTGGAATGTGATGGAGAAAATCCCGGCAGTGCTTGGAACCGTCGGCGTCCTGCTCAGCGGCATCGCATGGTGGACGCACCGCGGCGAGTCCAAGAAACTGGTCGAAGCGCCGGTCACCGTCTCGAACGAATGACGGGGCGCTAGGAGTTTGTCGGAGAATCCCGTAGCATAGCCGCTTGTCGGCGTTCTCGCCGCAAAATCACGGACGCCCACGAGGGGCTATGCTACCCCTCCGACAACCTGCTAGAAAATTTCCGGAGGAATATCATGTCCACTCTCATTGATTCTCTATTGGTGCTGTTCGGATTCGTCGTTCGAATCGTCGTACCGTTCGTCCTGGTCTTCGGCGTCCTGTACCTGCTCAAGCACTGGCTGGAGCCGCGGCTCGAGGCAGTGGTTCCGATGCCCAAGGTCAAGATGCCATTCGATCTGCATCCGGCGGTCGTCGCCGCCGTGTGCCTGAGCGCCATCGTCGTGATCGGCATTGTGTTTTACGCGCTGCTGACCCATCAGTTTCTCGATCTGATCATGGTGTTCCGCGACGTGGTCGTGCTCGGCTACCTGTTCGTGTTGCGCGTCGGCTTGCCCCTCGTCATCTTGCTGGGGCTGGGCGCGTGGCTCGAACGCAAACTCAACCCGGACGCGGCGCGCCAGTCCAAGCCGCTCAGCGAGCGGCTGCCGATCTTGCAGCGCATCCACTTGCCGCACCTCTCCCCACGCGCCGCGCTCGCCGCCACGTTGGTGGGCGTGATGTGGCTCGCGGCAATCGGCATCACCGTCGCGCGGTTCTACTTTGGCATCGGCTATACAACGAACCTGACCGACCAAGCCCCGTGGGGCATTTGGATCGGCTTTGATGTGGTGAGCGGCGTGGCGTTAGCCGCCGGCGGTTTCGTCATGGCGGGGACGGTGCACGTCTTCAATATCGAAAAATACCGTCCGATCGTGCGCCCGGCGATTCTCACCGCGCTGCTCGGCTACTTGCTCGTCATCGTCGGTTTGATGTTCGACCTGGGACGCTGGTACAACATGCTCAATGTCGTCTACATGTGGAACATCCACTCGCCGCTGATCGAAGTGGCGTGGTGCGTGATGCTCTACACGACGGTGCTGGCGCTAGAGTTCAGTCCGATCATTTTCGAAAAGTTCAAGTTAGAGGTGCCGCTGAAGGTCATGCGCCGGATCACCATCCCGCTCGTCATCGTCGGCATGGTGCTCTCGACGCTGCACCAATCGTCCATCGGCACGCTGTTCCTGATCTTCCCGCAAAAGATCAGCCCGCTATGGTACACGCCGCTCCTGCCGGTCTTTTTCTTCCTGAGCGCGATCGCCGTCGGCTTGGGCATGACCATCGTGGAATCGAACTTGAGCGCGCGCGCGCTGGGGCTGGAACTAGAAAGCGATTTGCTCAAGGGCTTGGGCCGCGCGGCGGCGATCGTGCTCGCGATCTATCTCGCGCTCAAAGTCTTCGACCTGATCTCGCGCGGTGCGCTCGCGTACCTGACCGCGTCGAGTTTTCACACCGCGCTGTTCTGTACCGAAATCTTCTTCGGCGTGGTGACGCCGATGGTGATCCTGGCGACTCGGCGCGGGCGCGAGAATCCGCGCTTGGTCTACCTCGCCGGTGGGTTGATCGTCGGCGGCGTGGTGTTGAATCGATTGAACACTGCGCTTCTCGGATGGTGGACGTACGCGAGCGGTGGACCGGTTTACATCCCATCGTTGAGCGAGCTAACTATCACGGTTTCACTGCTCACTGCCGGAGTCGTGGCGTTTGGGCTGGCTGCCAAGTTCTTGCCGGTCTTTACGGCAAAGCACGCCCATTCACAGGCATAGGTTTCGACCCAACCCCCTTCCGGCACAAGGAAGGGGGTTGGGGGTCAGGTACCCTTTCAAACCGCTATGAGGGTGGAGCAAAGTCGTGGGAACCAGTAGTCTGATATCGAAACAGAGGCGGATTCAGTTGCCGGGCACGCGCATACTTGCCCGGCTTTTGCCCGCTTTTGGCTTGGGCACCAAGGCGGCGATCTGGGTCGTGATCGGATCCGCCGTGATGCTCGGATTGTTTGCGTATCTTGGAACGGCGGCGCTGAGCGAGAACACTCAACGCACGCTGCAAGAACGCGTCGTCCTCGCCCAGATGACGGCGACCTACGTCGACGCGTTGATCGACAACCTCCAGGGCGTGCTCACCGAAACCGCCGGCGACGCGAATTGGTCGAACAGTCAGAGTGCGAACGTTAGTCTCGATCAAGTCTACCACCGGCTAGGTTCCTCGGTCTCCTCTGCTTTTCTCGTGGACACCAGCGGAAATGTACTGGCAGCGCAACCTACCGCTTCCGGCGCGAAAACCTTCCAGAACATCGCGCCCGTCATCGCCGCGCTGAATGGAACCGCTTTTGCGGTTTCGCCCGTCGCGCAATCGATCGATCCTTTCGGACCCGGCGTCGTTGCCGCGGCGCCCGTCCGTAATTCTGCCGGCGCGGTGTCGGGCGCGCTGGTCATCATTCTGAATTTCACTCATCCCAACATCCGCGCGTTCTCCAACCCCATCGGACTCGGGTCAACCGGCTATATGGACCTCGTGGCATTGGACGGGCGCATCCTGGCAAGCACGCGTGACGGGCGCGTGGGCGGCGAGAGCGATCACGGGTCTAGTTTAAGCGGGATGATTCGCGACCATCGCCAGTCGGTCTCCGCCTGCCATGATTGCCACACGCCGCTGTACGAAAACGCGCCGCAAGCGGAGGTGCTGGCGTTCGCGCCGCTGGAGCGCGTGCAATGGGGCATCACCGTTCGCCAAAGTGAAGACGAAGTTTTTGCGCCCACGCGTTCACTGCAAACGCGCATCATTGGGTTGATGACGATCATGCTCGCTGGCGCGCTCGTCCTGGTGTATTTCACGACGCGCAGCGTGATCGTGCCGATCCGGGCATTGACCGCAGCGACCCAGCGCATCGCGGCAGGCGACCTGGATTCGGCGATCAAAACGCCTGCCCGCGACGAGATCGGCGTGTTGGCGCGTTCGTTCGACGAGATGCGGCTGCGGCTGAAGAATTCGACGCAAGAAATCCAGGCGTGGAATCGCGAGCTCGACGCGCGCGTCCGCGAGCGCACCGCCGCGTACGAAGCAGCGGCAAAGGACAACGCGCGGCTCTACGCCGAATTGCAGCACAAAGAGCAGCTGCGCGGCGAGTTGCTGCGCCGCGTCATCTCCGCGCAGGAAGACGAACGCAAGCGCATCGCACGTGAACTGCACGATGAAACCAGTCAGAGTCTCACCGCGCTGATGGTGGGACTGGACACCGTCAATATGGCATCGGCGCAGGACCTTCAAAAAGCCAACAAGTATCTCCAGGGCTGCAAATCGATTGCGGAGACATTGCTGAAAAATATTCATCGGCTGGTCGCAGACCTGCGCCCGTCGCTGCTGGACGATTTGGGATTGGTGCCCGCGATTGCCTGGTACGGCGAACAGCGCCTGAAACCGCTGGGCATCGCCTTTGGGATGAACGAGAATGAGCTGGCGGTTCGCCTGCCGCCGTCGGTCGAAACCGCGCTCTTCCGAATTTTCCAGGAAGCCGTGACGAACATCATCCGCCACGCGCGCGCGACCGGCGTGACCGTCAAGCTGGCGCGCCGCGAAGGCAGCGTGATCTTGATGGTTGCCGACGATGGTCGGGGATTTGATCCCGCGGCGTTAGAGCCATCCGACTTGCACGGTCAGGGCTTGGGATTGCGCGGGATGCAAGAACGCGCGAGTATTCTCGGCGGCGAGTTCCAACTTCAAACGGCGTCGGGAAAAGGGACGGTGATTACGATCAGTCTTCCGTTGCTCGATTGAGAGGTGCCTTGTGTTGAAAATGGCAAATCCCGGTAAGATGCGAGTGCTGATGGTCGACGACCACGCGATCCTGCGCGAGGGCTTGCGCGCGCTTCTCAGTTATTATGAGGATGTCGAAGTCGTCGGCGAAGCGCAGGACGGCGGCGAAGCGGTGGCGCGCGTTAGCGAACTACTGCCGGATGTCGTCCTGATGGACATTGCGATGCCGGGAATGAACGGACTCGAAGCGACGCGGTTGATCCGCGCGCGGTTTCCGCAGACGCACGTCCTGATTCTCACGCAGCACGAAGATCCGCAGTATGTGGTGCCGCTGCTGCAAGCCGGCGCGTCCGGTTTCGTGACCAAACGCGCGCTGGGAACCGATCTCATCAACGCGTTGCGCGTGGTCGCCAAAGGCGAGACGTTCCTCTTTCCCGCCGCGGCGACGACCGTCGTGGAGGAGATCCGTCGGCGCGGCGAAGACGCCGCCGGCGCGCCGGAACCGCTCACGCCGCGCGAGTTGGAGATTCTCAAGCACATCGTCGCCGGGCAGACCAATGCCCAGATCGCGGCAGCGCTCTCGATCAGCATCAAGACCGTCGAATGGCATCGCGCGAATCTGATGAGCAAACTGGACCTGCATTCTGTCGTCGATCTGGTGCGGTACGCGATGGAGCATGAGCTAGCCGACAAGACCGCGTGATCTGTTCCTAACTCTCAAGACCTTGCTTTTTGAAGCAAGGTCTTTTTCTTTTGCGCCTGGCTTTGCCCCGGTCACCACCGGGGCAAAGCCAGGTTTCTCGTTCTTGCCGGACAGCAGACACCAGATGAATAACCGGGGCGCCAGTCCGATTTCTTGGCTCGGCTCTGGCGGTCAACCCCAATGCTTGCGCTGAAAGTCCCGGGTTTCTCGGTTGGCGCCGGGTGGCAGAGCCAATGGATGTCATGGGCGAAAGACTGGGCGTGCGCCTGTTCTGAATTCGATGGGAATGCCATAAGATGATCTTGAGATCGGGCGCGGCGAACGTGAGCATTCGAATTCGGGAGGCAACCATGTTTGATCGGCTGGCAATCTTCTTGCTAAGAATAATCGTGCTGATGGGTGTCAGCGTGCTCGGCGCTGGCGATATTCCGGTCACCTTGGATTCCGCCACGACCGCTGCGCCTGCGGCGGCGATCAACATTTCTTCCACTTCGGTCGCTCACCGCATCGCCTTCTCGTCGGACCGCGGTCATCCGTTTTATTTCAATATCTTCACGATGAATTCCGATGGCTCTCAAGTCCAGCGTTTGACGAATAACTTGAACGAGGACAAGACACCGGCATGGTCGCCCAATGGTCGCCAGATTGCCTTCGCCTCCGACCGCGATGGCAATAATGAAATTTATGTAATGAACGAGGATGGCACTCACGTCACGCGCGTCACGAACAATCCAGCGTTTGATTGGGAACCCACGTGGTCGCCAGATGGGCAACACATCGCGTTCACGTCAAACCGCGACGGCAACTGGGAAATCTATTCCACCCTTGCGCCGCACGCAAGTGTAGGTGGGGATACGGACGGTTCGAACGTCATTCGCCTGACGAATACGCCAGCGTATGACTGGCAGCCCACGTGGTCGCCGGATGGGCAGCACATCGCGTTCACGTCCGACCGCGATGGTCACTGGCAAATTTACACGATGCGCGGGGATGGCTCGAACGTGACGCGCTTGACTCACTCCTCGGAAGATGACCGCGACCCCGCGTGGTCGCCGGATGGTCAGCGCCTGGCGTTCGTCTCCACGCGCGATCGCGCGTGGGAGCTGTACGTGATGCGCGCGGACGGTTCCGGCATCACGCGCTTGACGCACAGCACGACGATCAATCAATCACCCAGTTGGTCGCCGGACGGCAAGCGCATCGTCTACGAAGCCAATTCCGAGATCGTATCCATAAACGTCGACGGCACGGGTCTATCGAACTTGACGAACGACCCCTCCGTGGACTTTCACCCCGCGTGCGCGTGCTTGACGCGATGAAGCGATGCCGCGTTGTTGTAGGGGCGAGGCATTCGCCAAACGTAGAGTGCTTGAAAGCTTGGTTGGTATATGCCGACCGTGACGAGACGAAATAGCTGATTGGGCGAATGCCTCGCCCTTACTGAACGATTACGATATTCTGAACATTCGTTCAAGGAGGAAACGATGAAATTAACACGACGTGATTTTCTCAAAGCGCTTGGCGCGAGCGCCGCGATGCTCAGCGTCGGCGCGCGGATCGCGCCGCCGGGGCTTGCGCCGCTGCGTCAAGCGGCGCCCATTCTCTCGCCCGACCAGATGGGCTTGCTGATCGACAGCACCAAATGTATCGGCTGCAAGAGTTGTGTGGTCGCCTGCCAGAAGGCGCATAACTTGCCGGTCAATCCGAACGCCACCGCGCTCTCGCCCAAGACGCTAAGTTTTATCGACGTCCGGAACATTTCGCCGGACCCGACCAAGCCGATCATCAAGACTGTCAAGCGGCAATGTATGCACTGTCAGGAACCCGGCTGCGTTTCGGCGTGCACGGTCGGCGCGCTTCAAAAACTGCCGTCCGGTCCCGTGGTATACGATAGCGGCAAGTGCATCGGCTGCCGGTACTGCATGTACGCGTGTCCCTTTGGAGTACCCACGTTTGAATGGGACGCGCAGTTCTCGCTCATCAAAAAGTGCGACGGCTGCATCAGTCTGGTAAAAACGGGTCAGCCCACCGCGTGCGCTAAAGCGTGCCCGGTCGGCGCGATCCAGTACGGCAAGCGCAGCGAGCTCTTGACGATTGCACAGCAGCGCATCGACGATCCGAAAGGCAACTACGTCAAGCACATCTACGGCGAAACTGAAGGCGGCGGCACGACTCGGTTGTATCTGGCGGCAGTTCCCTTCCAACAACTCGGGTTGCCGCAACTGCCAGAGCTATCTGCCGCGGAGACGAGCGAAAAGATCATGCATGCAACCCCGCTCATTGCCGGCACGATGGCAACGGTACTCACCGGCTTGTACTTTATCACCCAGCGCTTTGCCAAGCCGCAGAGCGAAGAAATCCACACAGGAGAACATTAGCCATGTTTCCACAAATCTTGATTGACATTGGGGTGCTTGCTGTAATGTTCTTCACTCGCATCGGCTTGCCGATTGGGCTGACGATCGCGCTGGGGTATTGGCTGGAGCGGCGGCTGAATCCACCGGCAGATTCTGCGTCGTTGCTCGCGCCCGGCAAAATTACCCTGCGCCAAAAAATCGCACGCGAGTTCAATGCCTTGCCCGCTTGGCTGCCGGCGATGTTCATGGCGCTGATGATCGGACTTGTCGCTGCCATCTTTCGGCTTGCCTTCGGGCTGGGCGACGCGACGAACCTGAGCCAGGCGTATCCGTGGGGTCTGTGGATCGGATTCGATTTGTTCATGGTCGCCTTCTCCGGCGGCGCGTTCACGCTGGCGACGCTGGTCTACGTCCTCAATATGCGCCAGTTCCACGCGGCGATCCGTCCCACGGTGCTGACCGGCTTGCTGGGCTATTCGTCCGTGCTCGTTATCCTGATGATGGACTTGGGACGCTGGGATCGCTTCTATCATTTTATGATCTACCCGAACCTGAACTCTGCGCTGTTCGAAGTGAGCTGGTGCATCCTGCTCTATACCACCATTCTCTTCTTCGAATTCAGCCCGATCGCGCTGCAACGGCTGGGCTGGTCGCGCGCGCTGGGCGTTCTCCGCAAGCTGACGATTGTGTTCGCCATCGCCGGCGCGACGCTGTCGACGCTGCACCAGTCGTCGCTGGGAACGCTCTTCATCGTCATGGCGCAGCGCGTGCACCCGTTGTGGTACACGGCGATGATGCCGCTGCTGTTCTTCGTCTCGTCCATCTTCGCGGGGCTGGCGATGGTCATCGCCGGCGCGACGGTGAGTTACTGGGTCTTCAAGCGCAGTCTCGCTCAGAAGCTGGTCGGCGGCTTGGCGCGGTTCGTGCCCTGGGTCGTCGCCGTCTACCTGATCCTCCGGCTGGGCGACTTGTTCCTTGCCGGCAAAGCCGGGATGCTCTTGACGAGCGGCGGCTACAGTGCGCTCTACCTCACCGAATTGACGATCGGTTTCGTCGCGCCGGCGATCGCGTTCTCGCTCCAGCGCGTGCGCGCGAGCCGCGCCTTGTCGCTCGTCGCGGCAGTCAACCTGCTGCTGGGGATCTTTGCCAACCGCCTCGACGTCGCGTGGTTCTCGATGAGCCCCATCGCGGGGTCCACCTACTTTCCCAGCTTCACGGAAATCGCGATTCAAGTGGGCGTGATCGCGGGCATCATCGTCGTCTATACGCTGGTCGGTCACTACCTACCCCTGTTTGAAGGCACGCTGACGCCAGAGGATGAAAAGACGCCAGCCACAGAAGCGCTGCAAGCACGGCACGCGTACTAAAATTGGAACACGCTCGCACGGTGACGCGTGAGCGTGACAACTTCATACTCTCCCTCTCCGCCGCACTACGGGGAGGGAGAGATTTTGCATTTATCGGCTAGCGTCGGTATAATTGAAGTACAAGCCCGCCGAGTGGGTGATTGCGTCTCGTTGCAAGGCGCAGCACTTGCTTGGCGGCTTTTTTGTTTCGATCATT
>JBBIJS010000044.1:0-14258 GCA_037445855.1 Chloroflexota bacterium
TCCATATCGCCGATCGCGCCCATCGCCGCGCGTTCGTCGATTGCCTTAGCCGTCTCATCGGTCGGCGTGATCGCGCTGACGTACAGCGCTTTCAGGATCAAACCGATTCGTCCGAAATCGTCGCCGAGCTGCGCCTTGGTGCCGGCGCCAATCTCACTGTAGAGACTGGGCAGATCGAGCACCGACTTTTTCTCCTCGCCCAGCAGATCGGTCATCTTGGCGATGATCATGCTGCGCAGGAAATTGTCCAGCGCATCGGTCGTGTAAATACCCTGCTGCCCAACGATTCCGTTCACGAAGAGCGAAGGGTCTTTGATCTGGAACGCGAAGACGCCGAACGCGCGCAATCGCACCATCCCCAGTTCTGGATCGCGGAAGGCGATCGGCTCCGGTGTCCCCCATTTTTGATCTAGAAATTCTTTCATATTGACGAACACGACCTCGGCGGGGAAGGGGGACTTGCCCATCGTCGCCAAGCCGATAATGCCCGCCAGGATCGGAACGTTTGCGGTTGTGATGGTGTGGCGACCCGGTCCGAATGTATCGAGCGCCTTGCCATCGCGGAAGAAGACGGCGTTCTGACTCTCGCGAACGATCACCTGCGACCCCAGGCGAAAATCGCCGGGACCATCCGGCGGTTCGCGGTGGACCATCTCATTGCCGGTGTTGTCGAGAAATTGTACGACATCGATGATGCGTGGCATGTTTGTCTCCTACTTTCCCATCTTCTTTTTCAGATCGGCGAGTTTCTGTTCGATGTTATCGTCGGCGCCGAGCTTGCTGAATTGCTCGTCCACGGAGGTCGCTTGCACTTCGTCCGCGGCGGCGACGTGCGCTTCCTGTTCCTGAATGCGGCGCTCCATATGCGCGAGGTCGGATGAGTAATCGACCGACGAGAGTTTCGCGGACGCGCTGGCGATCTGCTGCTGCGCCGTGGCGCGCTTGGCGCGTGTGATCAGCATCTCTTTGTTGCGCCGCGCGTCGTCGTACTTGCCCTGCAACGCGGCGAGGTCGGTCTTTAGTTTTTGCACCGCCTGATGCTGCGCGTCGAGTTGCTGTTGGTAGATGTCGGCTTGTGCGCTGTAATCGCCCTGGCGGTGCAGCGCTTCGCGCGCGAGATCGTCTGCGCTCTTCGAGACAGCCAGCTCGGCTTTCTTGCCCCACGCGTCCGCGTTTTGCTTCGCGGCGGCAAGATCGGTCTGGATCATTTTCTCTTGCGCGATCTGCTCCGCGACCTGCGATTGTCCCTGGCGCAAAGCATCTTCCATGTCGTTCAGGATTTGGTTCAATAACTTTTCCGGGTCTTCGGCGCGATTCAACAGATCGTTGATGTTCGCTCGTAAGATTTGGTTCGTTCGGTCAAGAATACCCACGGTGTCCTCCTCCTTGGAATTGCGAATTGCGAAAGGCGAATTGCGAAAGGCGTTCACGCGTATCGCAACTCCTAATTCGCCACTCGCCTCATCTCCGGTACGATTTGATCTCCTGCGCGTCCACGGTCCTGCCGAGCATCGCGCGCGTCTCCGCGCCGAAATCTTCGAGCCAGAGCCGACGCTCGTCGCCGCCGGCATAGCGCGCGTACGAAACCGCGCCGCGCTTGACGCCGCCCGCGCCTTCGACGACTACGCTTGCGGCGCCGGCATCGCCGCGCGTAAACGTCTGCCGGTCTTGCTGCAACGATTCGGGCAGCGGGGATGGTACACTGATTTTGATTTCTTGGCAAGTCGCAATCTCAGTTCCCGGTCCGACGCGCAGCCAAAATGTGTTGCCGCCGTCCTGGAGCAGGAACGCCCAGAACGATCCGGCGGAAATCGTGTACGTGATCTTGCCGGCGACGATATAATCTGCGCCGCCAAACGAAACCGCGTCTTTCAGCTTGAGATTCACGAGCGCGGTCAGTTCCGGCGGCGGGGCTTGCTTTGTCTCCAGCGCGCCGAGGGGCGACACGGGCGGCTTGGTGAAGCTGGACGGCGACGGTTTCTTGCCCAGCGAGACGAACTGCTCGCGCTGATCGTACTCCGCGTTGAGCGCGTCGAGCGCCTCGGCGCACGCCTCGACCGCATCGTCCAAGCCGGTTTTTGTTTTCAGCCCCGCGGCGAGCGCGTCGAGTTTCGACTTGAGCGCGTTCACACCGTCCGCCAGCGAGGCATCGAACTGCGTCAGCTGATCGAGGTCGCTCGCGCCGATTTGCGCGGCATCGAACCAGCCGGCGTAACCGCCGGTCGCGGTGCGGAAGCGTTCGATCAAGCGCAGCAGCTTTTGATCGAGATTCTCCAGCGCGACGATATTGCTGAGCGGTGCTTGGCGCTGCAGGCGCGCGAGGCGCGCGCGCTGTTCGTCGTACTTTGCCGCGAGCTGGCGGCGCACCAGTTCGTTCGCGTCGCGGCGGCGTTCCTTCTCCTGATAGCCGACGTAATCCGGAATCTGTTGCGCGATTTCAATGATGCGTTGCTGAATGGTGTCCATCGCAGGAGATCACCTCCTTCTGAAAATCATCCCTGCGGCAAAAACAACTCCACGCCGCAGTACGGGCATTTGACGAGACCCTTGCCGACCGCTTCGCGCTGACCGCCGCAGTTGGGGCATTTCGTCGTCTGCACTTGGGCGAGGTCTTTGGTGTAGAACATGCCTTCCTGCCAATTGATATAGCCGCTGAACAGTCCCTGGTTCACCAGCTCGAAAATCGCGTCCTTGACTTGCGGCTGCGTCATTTTCATTTCGATCGCGATGTTGCCAATGGAAACCTTGCCCGCGGCTTGGATCATTCCCAGCAGGCGTTCCTTCTTCTGTACATCTGCCATCTCCACGGCTTCTTGTCCACCTTTGACGAAAAGAAAGATGCCGACGCCGCCCAGGATGAGCAACGGCACGACGCCGCCCAAGGCAATGCCGAGCACCGCGCCCGCGCGGCTGACGCCGGGACCGCCGCCCGCCGCCAACGCGCCCACGCCGAGAAGCAGTGAAACGATGCCGCAAATCGCGACGCCGGCAATGATCAGAACGATTCCAACGATTCGCCCAGTTGTCATGTTTTCCTCATTTGCTCATTCGTCATTTGCTCATTCGTCATTCGTCATTCGCCATTCGTCATCCGCCATTTGTTGATTTGCTCATTCACCATTTGTTCATTTGTCATTTGTTCATTTGTCATTTGTTCATTCGTCATTTGTTCATTTGTCATTTGCTCATTTGTCATTCTTCATTGCTTCCTATCCAAATCCGGACGAGCCGCCGCCTCCGCCGCCTCCGCCACCCCCGCCGCCGCCGCTGAACCCGCCGCCACCGCCGGAACTCGACGGCGCGCTCGTCAGCACAGACGCGGTCGAATCGAGCATCGAGAACAAACCTGTTGTCATTGAATCAAGACCTCTGAACGCGCCGCCCGCGGCTTGATCGAGCGAGGGCATTTGTCCGCCGCTGGACAGTCCGCCGCCGCTGCTGCCGGCGCTCGATCCGCCCGCCGGGAATCCGCGGCGTGGATAGCCGCCGTAGCCGATGGGGGGATACACTTCGTACCATGTGGGCGCGGGCGTTCCAATCGCCGCAAATTTCTGCACCCACGATTTTTCCAAGCCGAAGGAAATCGCGTACGGCAAATACTTGTCGAACAAATCCTTGGCTTGCTCGAGCTGGGTGAATTTTTCGATGCTTTCGAGGTAACGTTTGAACGCGACCCACTTGGCGCGCTCGGTAGCGCCCTTGGGCGAACGGCGCGGCATGAAGGGGCTGAGGACCATCAGCCCGATGGAGGAGAGGATGAGCGCGATTGCCGGGCAAATTGCGGCAGCCGCGAAATCCGAGAATATCACCCAGACCAGAACGCCGCAGCCGCCGAGCACGATCAGCGCGGCGCAGCCCAAGCCGGCGTACTTGTTGCGCGTTGAGTTCGGATTGCCGGCGAAGAAGCCGAGTTTCGTCACCTCGTCGTACATTTGCGATTTGAGTTTTGGAATCGCCGTGTAGAATTGTTCTTTGAGGTCGGACAGATCGCGCGACTTGCCGCCGCTGAAAATGTTCTGAATCAAGGTCTGCTCGTACGGGCGTAGATTGGATTGCTCGCCGACCAATTCGAATGTAAAATCGCGATTGGTTCCGATGCCCAGCAAGCCCGGCGTGTCCTTTTCGCTCATCTTCATCACGCCGCGCCGCGCCAGGTCGATGATCGTTGCGATAATGTCTTTCATGTCCGCGCGCTCGTCGATCAATGTTCCGACCACGCCCGGCGGAAAATCATCCGGCGGCGCGCTGGACTGCGCGACCACTTGCGCCGGCGCATCGCGTCCTTTCATAAACCACAAGAGGTACAGCAGGAGCGGACCGATCAGGAGAATCACCAATCCGATAAAGAGAAAGATCAAATTGAAGATCGGTTTCATTTGATCGATCTGCGCCTGCTGTGCGGCTTGCTGGTCGGCAGCCGCTTGCCACGGGGGCGCCGCCGCCGTCACGACGCCGTGCGGGAACTGCACGCGTACTTCCAGCACATCGCCATTGCCGAGATTGCCGCTGGTGAAGACGACGGTTTGCCCGTCGCGGACGGCGGCATCGCCGCTGCCCGTCGTCACCGCGGCTTTGAGTTGATCGATTGGAAACGCCGCGGGAAGATGAACCGTCGTCGTCGTATTCTGGATCGTATACGCCCGGTCGGCTTCGATCACCTTCCACCAGAATTGATCGCCGCCAGCGTAGATGCGCAGCGCGCCTTGCAGCGTGTACCGGATGGTGAAAGTACGCGATTGATTCGTCGTCGGTGGAAAATACCACTTGACGAATTGCTGACCCGCGTCCTGATACACGTCATACGTGTTGGCGGCGCCGCTCGAACTCGGTTGGTACGCCTTGCCGCCTTCCGAGACCTGGAAATTTCCAACCGCGACCACCTTGTCCAGCGCGACGCCGCGGAAAGCAAACGTAAATGGACCGCCGGAGAATTGAACTTGCCAGTTCTCAACCATCTGTACGTCGCCGTTCTTTTGAATTGTCACATCAATGTCGCGGCGCGGCACGACCACGCTTTTGCTTTGTGCCTGCGCGGGAACCGCCAGCCCAAGCAGGGCGACCAAAAATACGAGGACGAGCCACACGCGTGTTGTTGATCGAGTCTTCATTGTTTTCCTTTGCGCGATCAGATTGTCTCAGTACATCACAGATTTGAGGAGAAGGCGTTCTCTAACGCCGTCTACGTCACGGAAAATGCTTGTTTTTGACGCTGGCGCGCTAGAGAGCGCTGGCTCCTCACCGAATATGTGATGTACTGTGTCTCATCAATATTATATGCGAATTGTCGCCAAAAGCCAAACGAGTTTTGACATCTCGCGCCCCGGATGGTATGATGGAACCAATGGGTTCGGTGACGCCGCGGAGGATTGGATGGATTTCAAATTCCTGAAGGACAATGAGTTGGTCGTGCCAGCGCAGACCAAGATCGTGCTGATCGTGATGGACGGGCTCGGCGGGCTGCCGATGGAGCCGGGCGGCAAGACGGAGCTGGAGAGCGCGCACAAGCCGAACCTCGACGCGCTTGCCGCGCAGTCGGCGCTCGGCTTAGCCGATCCGGTCGCGCCGGGCATTACGCCCGGCAGCGGACCGGGTCACCTCGGCATCTTTGGCTACGATCCGATGGTGTACGAGATCGGCCGGGGCGTGTTGGAAGCGCTCGGCATCGATTTCGAGTTGGGTCCGAACGACGTTGCCGCGCGCGGCAATTTCTGCACGGTCGACGCGGCAGGTAATCTCACGGATCGCCGCGCCGGGCGTATCGCCACCGAGTTGAATGTCGAACTGGTCAAGCGGTTGCGAACGATCAAGCTTGACGGCGTCGAGGTGTTTGTCGAGACGGTCAAGGATTATCGATTCGTGCTGGTGCTGCGTGGCGCGGGCTTGGGCGACGCGCTGAGCGAGACCGATCCGCAGCGGTTGGGCGTGCCGGCATTGCCGGTGCGCGCGCATCGCCCCGAATCCGAAAAGACCGCGCAACGCGTGAATCAATTTGTCGCGCAGGCACAAACGCTGCTTGCCGACCAGCATCCCGCGAATATGATTCTGCTGCGCGGGTTCGCGAAAAAGCCGGCGATTCCAGCGTATCAAGAAGTCTTTTGCTTGCGCGCGGCAGCCATCGCCGTCTATCCGATGTATCGTGGTTTGTCCAAATTGCTGGGAATGAAAACGCTCGCGGCGCCGGGCGAAGCCATTGCGGACGAATTCACGGCGCTGGAAAAAAATTGGAACGATTTCGATTTCTTTTACTTACACGTCAAGAAGACCGATTCTGCCGGCGAGGACGGCGATTTCGCGCGCAAGGCGCGTGTGATCGAAGAGCTGGACGCACAGCTGCCGCGGCTGATGGCGCTCAAGCCGGATGTGGTGCTCGTCGGCGGCGACCACTCGACGCCGGCGCTGCTCAAAGCGCACTCGTGGCATCCGGTGCCGGTGCTGATTCATTCGCCATTCGTTCGCGCAGACGGCATTGCCGAGTACGGCGAACGCGCGTGCGCGCGCGGTAGTCTCGGACGGCTCGCATCGAAAGAGTTGATGCCGATCGCGCTCGCCAACGCGGGGCGGCTGACCAAATTTGGGGCGTGAGTCCCATAGACGGATGACGAACGACCGACGACGGACAAGTATTTCCGTCCTCCGTCTTCCGTCAAGAGGTTTCAATGAAAATTGATCGAATCGAATTGCGCCACATCAAGATGCACCTGGTCGCGCCGTTTGAAACATCGTTTGGCGTCGAGGCGGACGAGCAGCATATCATCGTGCGCGTGGACGCGGATGGCGTGACCGGCTGGGGCGAATGTGTCGCGGGCGGCGAGCCATTCTACTCGTACGAGACGACGCAGACCGCGTGGCATATCCTGCGCGATTTTCTAATCCCGAATGTTCTCGGTCAACAAATCGCGAGTGTCGATGCCGCCATCGCGTTGGGTTCGCGCGTGCGCGGGCACCACATGGCGAAAGCCGGTCTCGAATCCGCGCTGTGGGATTGGTTCGCCAAGGCGCGCGGCGTGTCACTGGCAAAGGCGCTCGGTGGCGCGCGCGAGCGCATCGTGGTCGGCGTGAGCGTCGGCATCCAGTCGTCGCCCGAGGCGCTCGTCAAACGCGTGGGCGACTACCTGCAAGAGGGATACACGCGGATCAAAATCAAGATCGCGCCACGGCGTGACTTGCCGTTTATCGCCGCGGTTCGCCGGGCGTTCCCGGCTATTTTGTTGCAGGTCGATGCGAACTCGGCGTATACGTTGAGCGATCTCGCGACGCTGCGCGCGATGGACGATTACAATTTACTCTTGATCGAGCAGCCGCTCAGCAATGACGACATTTTCGAGCACTCGAAACTGCAACGGGAGCTGAAGACGCCGATCTGTCTCGACGAAAGCATTCACACGTGCGCCGACGCGCAAGCCGCGCTTGAGCTGGGCAGCTGCCGCATCATCAACATCAAACCGGGACGCGTCGGCGGCTTTACGGAATCGAAACAGATTCACGATCTGTGCGCGACGCGCGGCGTGCCGGTGTGGCACGGCGGGATGCTGGAATCGGGCATCGGGCGCGCGGGAAATGTCGCGCTCGCATCGCTGTCCAACTTTACGCTGCCGGGCGACATCTCTGCCAGCCGGCGTTACTATCGTGAAGATATTGTCGCGCCCGAGTTCGAGGTCGCGGCGGACGGCACGATGGCGGTGCCGACTCAGCCGGGGATCGGCGTGGAGGTTTTGTTGGATCGCTTGGAGCGTGTCACGGTGCGGCGCGAAGAATTCCGCGCGTAGATTTTGACGCGGTCGAACATTGCGCTATAATGGCGGCGCACCGTGAGGCGATGCCGCCGCGCGGTTTCACAATGGGCTGCGCTCGACATGCCTGTCTCGGGGTCGGAAAATTTCGCCTGAGGCAGGCATTAATTTTCTCTGCCGATCAAGACTATGCCAATTCTGCCTTTGCCGGTCGTTCTACTCGTCGCCTGCGCGCTCGTCTTTGATTTTCTAAATGGTTTCCACGATAGCTCGAACATTGTCGCGACGATGATCGCCTCGCGCGCGCTCAGCGGACGTCAGGCGCTGACCATCACGGCAATCGCCGAGTTTTCGGGTCCATTTCTGTTCGGCGTCGCCGTGGCGACGACCCTCGGAAACGAAATCCTTGCGGATACGCAGATTCGGTTGTCGGTAACGCTTGCCGCGCTCATGGCGGCGGTTGTCTGGAATTTGCTGACGTGGTGGCTGGGCATTCCGTCAAGCTCATCGCACGCGCTGGTAGGCGGCTTGATGGGCGCGGCGGTGTTGGAGAGCGGATTGGGAGTCGTCAAACTCGCTGGGTTGTGGAAAGTCATTGTTGCTCTCTTCATTTCGCCGGTGATCGGTTTGGTCGTTGGCTATGCAATCATGAAGAGCGTGCTCTATCTAGCGCGTCCCGCGCCGCCCAGCATCAACAAGTTTTTCAGGCGGAGCCAGATCGTCACGGCGTTAGCGCTGGCGTTATCCCACGGCACGAACGACGCGCAGAAAACGATGGGCGTGATCACTTTGGGGTTGGTCAGCGCGCAAGTACTGCCGACGTTCGAGGTTCCGCTGTGGGTCGTCGCGCTGAGCGCAGGCGCGATTGCCTTGGGGACTTGGACGGGCGGATGGCGCTTGATTCGAACGATTGGCGGCAAGTTCTTCAAGATCCGTCCGGTGCATGGCTTTACCGCGCAACTCGCGTCTGCAAGTGTGATCATGGGCGCGGCATTTCTCGGCGGACCGGTGAGCACGACCCAGGTTGTCAGTTCGGCGGTGATGGGTGTTGGCTCTGCCGAGCGATTGTCGAAAGTGCATTGGGAAGTGGCTCAGCAAATCGTGGTGGCGTGGTTCACCACGATTCCGGTCTCCGCGCTGCTGGCGATGGGATTTGCAATTGTGTTGCGGCGGTGGTTTTGAGCGATAGTACGCGCGGCTCGCGACTGCATAGACTCGGCGCACGAAATATCTACGTGCCGAGTCCGTGTATTCGCGTAGGCAAGTGGTTAATCGAAAGCGGAAAATTTTTTTGTGAAGAAGCAAGACGCTACGCGAATTATTTTTTCTGTTTTTGCGCGCCGTTTTTCTTTACCGCCGGCAAGTACTTGTCCAGCAGCAACGCGAGGTCGCGCCGCGATTTCGGTGGGATTCGATCGTGCGCGGTGATAATCGAGTCGTGCAACGCGTTGGGGCAGGGGCAGTGCGTCCGCTCCGCCGGTATTTCGTTCGCCGCGTACCGAACGATGCGCTTGCCCATCTCCGCGTTCTTCAGCAAGTTCTGCACTACGAGATCGGCGGTCACGGAATCATGCGACGGATGCCACACGTCGTAATCAGTCACCATCGCCACGGTGGCATAACAAATCTCCGCCTCGCGCGCCAGCTTCGCTTCCGGGATCGCCGTCATCCCAATCAGGTCCAGCTTCCATTGGCGGTACGCCATCGATTCCGCCTTCGTCGAGAACTGCGGTCCGTCGATCACGACCAGCGTGCCGCCTTGGTGGACGCGTGCGCCGGCTTTCTGCGCGGCAGTGTAAAGCGCCTGGCTCAATTCCGGGCAGAAGGGATCGGCGAACGAGATATGCACGACCAATCCGCCGCCGAAGAAAGTGGTCGGACGATCCTTCGTCCGATCGAACAGCTGATCCGGGATAACGATGTCGAGCGGCGCGAAATCTTCGCGCAGACTGCCGACCGCGCTGATCGAGATGATTCGCTCGACGCCCAGCGACTTGAGCGCGTAAATATTCGCGCGCACCGGCAACTCCGACGGCAAAATCCGATGACCGCGCCCGTGCCGCGGCAGGAACGCGATTCTCTGGTTACCCAAGATGCCGAGAACGATCGCGTCGCTCGGTTCGCCAAAAGGAGTCTTGACCCGGACTTGCTTCACCTCCGTCAGCCCCTCGATCTGATACACGCCGCTGCCTCCGATCACCCCAATGGTCGCTCGTTCCATTCGTTGGCTCCTTAATTCAAGATGCTTGCCCGCATTATAAAATCAAAGCAGGCGAAAAGCAAACGCCCGCGCCAAGTGCGTTGACACTCGCACGGAATCACAGTAGAATGAAACCGCTGAGTAGGGCAGGGACAGGAAATGCCAGGACAAGTTGACACGGCACTCGCAAACGAAAAGGAACGCTTGGCGATTACGCTGAGCAGCATCGGCGATGGCGTGATTGCCACTGACAACGCCGAGCGAATCGTCATGTTCAACGCCGTCGCGGAACAGCTCACGGGCTGGACGCAAGCGGACGCCATGGGCAAACCGCTCGCGCAAGTTTTTCACATCGTCAATCACAAGACGCGCGCTGCCGCCGAAGACCCAGCCCGCCGCGCGCTCGAAGGCGGCGCACCAGTCGGACTGGAGACCGACACCGTGCTGGTCGCTAAGGACGGTCACGCGTATTTTATCTCCAGCAGCGTCGCGCCGATTCGCGACCCGGCGGGGCGAACGACCGGCGTCGTCCTCGTGTTCCGCGACGTGACCCGGCTTAAGCAAGCCGAAGCGGCGCTGAAAGAGTCCCGGGAATTTGCGCGCAACCTGATCGACAGTTCGCTGGACATGATTATCGCGGTGGATCGCGACCGCAAGATCACGGAGTTCAATCCCGCGGCGGAGAAGACCTTTGGTTACCTAAGAGACGAGGTTCGCGGGCTTGACGCGAGTCTCCTCTATGCCGACCAAACCGAATCCACGCGCGTCCAGCGGACGATGGCAGAGACGGGCAGGTTGGTCGAAGAAGTCCACAACCGGCGCAAAGACGGCACGCCGTTCGTGGCATTCCTCTCCTCGTCGCAACTGCTAGACGCGCGCGGCGAGCCACTCGGCGTTATGGGCATCTCGCGCGACATTACCGAACTGAAGAAGGCAGAGGAGCAGACCCTTCGCGCTGAGCGTCTGGCGGCGCTCGGTCAAATGGCGGCGGCGCTCGCGCATGAAATCAACAACCCGCTGCAGGCGATCCGCAGCATCCTCGATTTGGTGCTCGACTTTTCGCTCGAAGCCGAAGAGCGCGAGAACAACCTCCGGATCATTCGCGAGGAGATCGAGCGGCTCAGCGAGGTGACGGAACGCGTGCTGAACTTTGCGCGACCCACACGGGTTCCGCGGCGCGCGGTCTCGGTGACCGAGTTGCTGCAGCACACGTTGACACTTGCCGGCAAGCACCTCCAACACTCGCGCGTGCAGGTCACCACCGATTTGCCGGCAATCCCGCCGGTGTTCGCCGCGCCGGAACAACTCACCCAAGTCTTTCTAAACCTCGTGCTCAACGCGATCGAAGAGATGAGCGCGGGCGGTCATCTCCAGATTACCGCGCGCGCCGAAGCCGATCACGCGGTGGTCTCTTTCACCAACGACGGCGCGGCGATGCCGCCGGAAGTGCAGCCGCGCATCTTCGAACCGTTCTTCACAACCAAGCCAGAAGGCAACGGCTTGGGTTTATCGATCAGCCAGACTCTGGTGACGCAGCAAGGCGGGTCGATCACGGCGGAAAACGTCACGTCCGAGCGCGGCGTGGTTTTCACCATTCGCTTGCCTTTCGCCGAGGTCGATCTGCCAAAAGGCAGCGTATGAAATCTGCGCTCGAACCAGACAACGCCGCCGCGCGCATCCTGGTTGTTGACGATGAAGCCAACATCCGGAAAACGTTGACGCGCGCGCTCGAACTCAGCGGCTATGCGGCGAACGGCGTTGCGTCCGGTAAAGAGGCGCTGGCGGCGCTCGCCACCACAGCTTACGCGGTGCTGCTGCTCGATTTGAAACTGCCCGAGATGGACGGTCTCGAAACGATGCGCCGCGCGCGTCAGGTTCAACCCGACTTGATGGTGCTGATCCTAACCGGGCACGCTACGATCGAGAGCGCGATCGCGGCGGTCAAATCAGAGGCAAGCGATTACCTCCTCAAGCCGGCGAGTATTGCCGACATCACCGCCGCGATCGCACGCGCGCTCAAAAAGCGCGCCGATCAGAATCGTCCGCAGCGGCTGCTGCGCTCCGTGCTGGACACCCTTCAGCAATCCGAGATCGCGAACGCGGAGCCGGGCGCACAAAAACCGATTGCTGCCGCGGAGCCCGTGCGTCCCGCATCTGGAGCGTTCCTGCGCGTGGGAGCGCTCACGCTGGATGAGCAAACGCGGATCGTCCAGTTCGATGGACGGAGGATCGAGCTGACCGAAGGTGAGATGATGATGTTGGCGCTCCTGATGAAACACGCGGATCAAGTGCTCTCGTGCCGCGACCTGACCCGCGCGGCGTGGCAATATGAGCTGGAAGAATGGGAAGCGCAAGCGCTCGTGCGCCCGTATATCTTCCGCTTGCGCCAGAAGATCGAAACGACGCCCGCCGATCCCGTCATCATCCGCAACGTGCGCGGGCGAGGATACCTGCTCACGTCGAAATGATTCCTCCAACTTCACAGACTCGCCAACTCCGCTCAATCGATCGAGCGGAGTTTTGCGTGCCTGAATTATTCTGCAATGAAAACGGAAGGGTACTCGACATTCCGGCGTGGTATGATGACAGCGGGATGAGGTGAATAGAGATGGGGCAGGCGAAAATTCTGATTGCCGAAGACGAGTCACGCGTCGCGCAGGCGCTGAGCCGCGCGTTGAGCTTGCCCGAGGGCGGCGGCTATTTCATTGAATCCTTCGGGTCAGGTGACGAGGCGCTCGCACGCTTGCGCGAGAACCACTTCGATTTACTCATCACGGATATGCGAATGCCGGGAATGAGCGGGCTGGAATTGATCGCCGCCTGCCGCGAGATCAGCCCCACGACGGGTAGCATCTTGATCACTGCTTTCGGCTCTACCGAAATTGAAACACAGTCCCGCCGGCTCGCGGTCGACGCGTACTTGACCAAGCCCTTCAGCATGCGTAGTTTCGTGCAAGTCGTCCAGAACACTATGAAGGCAAGAGCGGGGCGCGCCGGTGTGCCACCACCTCTCTCGGAAGCAGGGCAAGCGGCAATTCGGAAATGTATCGAAACATTGCGACAGGATACGGACGCATGCAATGCGCTCTTGCTCGATCGATCCGGCGAGTTACTGGCAGAGAGCGGACAGCGCGGCGAGTTCGACACTCGCGCGTTCCTTGCCGCCTTGGGGAATACGATGGTCGTGACCAACGCGGTCTCTGAAATCCTCGGCGACGCGGCGGCATTCGATCTGCATTTTCATGAAGGGGAGAAATATGAAATCTATTCTGCGCGGGTCAACCCTCAAGTCTATCTTTCCCTGCTCTTGGAGCGCGAGGACACGAATGGTCGGATTGGTATGGTCTGGCTCTATCTTCGCCGCGCGGTCACTGATTTGAGGCAGCTGCTGTTGCGCGATAGCGGCGAGACCGAGGAAACTGTAGGCAATGCAATCGAAGGTCTCGCGCAGAGAGTCGATGCCGCCGCGCCGCGGTCGGTTCTCTCGCCATCCATCGAAGATCCCAAAGCGGTCATCAGTTACACCCAAGCCAAAGCACTCGGCTTGTTAGATCAAACCGCAGCCCGGAGCCAAGCGCTATGAATGAAAACGAGATTCACAGCGCAATTCAGGCGCTTCGCCAAACGATCATCCCGCGAAAAATCCAGCGCACCAAAGCCAGCCCAGCGGCGCAATGCGATCCCTTCCGCGCGCTGATCGCGGCGATGCTGAGTCTGCACATCAAGGATCCAATCACCGCCACCATCGCCTCCGAGCGCCTGCTCGCGCGCGCGGGTACGCCGCACGCGATGATCCAACTCACTGCGCTGGAAATTCAAGAGACGATTTCCAACGTGTACTTTTACCGCGCCAAAGCCCAGCACATCCTGCGGGTCTGCCAGATTCTGGTTCAGCGTTACGGGGGACGCGTCCCGGGCAGCCGCGAGGAGTTGATGGCGCTGCCGGGGATCGGACCCAAAACGGCGAGCGTGATTCTGATCGAAGGGTTCAACAGCCCGGGAATCTGTGTGGATATGCACGTTCACCGCATCACCAACCGCTGGGGATACGTTAGCACAAAGTCGCCGGAAAAGACCGAGACGGTCCTCCGCGCCCAGCTGCCGCGCGACTATTGGCTCGAGATCAGCGAGGCGCTCGATGTGCTTGGCGATCAATACTGTCTCCCGCAATGGCCGCGCTGTCCCAAATGTCCCGTCAACGCCTATTGCGACCGCGTGGGTGTTGTGCGCAGCCGATAGCACAGGTAACTCAATCACGAGTAGACTCGAAGAAATCAGCGGCCAAGCCGTTCCACAAAAAAGTACGACGCACCTAATGGGTGCGTCGT
>JBBIJS010000044.1:14268-14650 GCA_037445855.1 Chloroflexota bacterium
CGCCTATTGCGACCGCGTGGGTGTTGTGCGCAGCCGCTAACGCAGTAGCTTGATCACGCGCGGCCTCGAAGAAATCGGCAGCCAAACTTTTCCACAAAAACATACGACGCACCAGACCGGTGCGTCGTATTTGTTTCTACTTGCAGACGGAGAAACCCTTCTCGAAGACTTTACCGTCAGTTGTGGTTAGGTCGGTTGGCTTGTTGTTGACATCCAGCGTGTCAACGCGCGCAAAGAAATAGTCGCAGTCGTTGCCAGTGGACCCGAGTTTGAAATTCATTGGGACCGGTCGATTCAACGTAGGGCCGGGGGGGAAAGCTGCTGGAACGGCTGCTGACTCTGTATTTGACCTCGCCGGGGTGTCAGCTCGATAAATGTAGAC
>JBBIJS010000045.1:0-14599 GCA_037445855.1 Chloroflexota bacterium
GTTTCAGCATTTTCACCGGCTTGATGTTTCTGCTTTTTTCGCAGGGCGTCAATCTCTCCATCGGCTCGCCAATTGTTCGAATGGGCGGTATCGTTCTCGCGGCGACGCTCGGTATCGTCATTTTTCGCGAGGGCATCAACTTTCAATATGTGATTGGATTCTTGTTCGCGGCGTTCGGAATCTTTCTCGTGGTCACGCGATGAGGATTTGTGATTTCAGATTTATGATTTAGGATTTACGCGCTGTCGCTGCAATCATAAATCCTAAATCGAAGATAGGGGTAGGGGTGAACATTTCCGAAACTGAATCTCGCTTTACATCGGGCGTTTACAGCAAGCGGCCGCTCGCGCTGGTGCGCGGCAAGGGCGCGCATGTCTGGGACGACGCCGGACGCGAGTACATCGATTGCGTCGGCGGGCAGGGGAGCGCGAACGTCGGTCACGCGAATCCCGCCGTTGCGGAAGCGATTGCCGAGCAAGCGCGCACGATGATCGCCTGCACCGAGATTTTTTACAACGACCAGCGCGCCGCGATGGAAGAAAAGCTGGCGGCGATTTCGCCGAACCACGCGAACCGCGTCTTTCTTTGCAACTCGGGCGCGGAAGCGATCGAAGGCGCGATCAAGTTCTCGCGCTATGCGACCGGGCGCACCGGCATCGTCGCGATGATGCGGAGTTTTCACGGACGCACGTTCGGCGCGCTCAGCGCGACGTGGAATCCCAAATACCGTGAGCCGTTTATGCCCCTCGTGCCTGATTTTTCGTTCACGCCGTATGATAACCTCGCTAAGGCGCGCGAAGCGATCACCGATCAGACCGCCGGCGTGCTGGTCGAGGTGGTGCAGGGCGAAGGCGGCGTGCACCCCGGCTCGCGCGAATTCTTGCTCGGCTTGCAGGCGCTCTGCCGCGAGCGCGGCGCGCTGTTGATCGTCGATGAAGTGCAGACCGGGTTTGCGCGCACCGGCAAAATGTTTGCGTCGGAGCATCACGGACTCGAAGCCGATTTCGTGTGCGTCGCGAAATCGATGGCGGGCGGCATGCCGATGGGCGCGGTGCTGATCGGCGAGCGCGTGAAAAAACTCGAGCCGATGATCCACGGCTCGACCTTCGGCGGCAATCCGCTGGCGTGCGCGGCAGGCGTCGCCGCGATCGGTTTTATCGAAAAAGAGAATCTGGCGGAACGCGCGGCGGAACTGGGCGCGTACATGATGGGACGCTTGCAGCGCATCGAGTCGCCGCTGATCCGCGAGGTGCGCGGCATGGGCTTGATGATCGGCGTCGAGTTGAAGCAGAAGGTGACGCCATATTTGCATGCGCTGATGGATCGCGGTGTGCTCGCGCTGCCGGCGGGGTTGAACGTGTTGCGTCTGCTGCCGCCGCTCGTGATCGAAAAATCGGATTTGGATATTGTGGCTGATCAGATCGAGTCCGTGCTAAACAATGAGCGTGGAGGTGATTGATGAGCACAGTGATGGTCGAACTTGACCGTGAATTGGTTGATCTTCTCCATCAGGGCGAGCGTCCCGAAGACAAACTGAAAGAATACCTGGTCATGGAACTCTATCGCAACCGCGAAATCTCCAGCGGCAAGGCGGCAGAGCTGCTTGGAATGGAACGGTTTGAATTCGTTCGCTATGCTTCGCGCAATGGTATACCTTACTTTGACATGGACGCGCAAGAATTGAACGATGAAATTGAAACCGCGCGGAGAGAAAAATGACGGACGCGTTCTGCGTCGCCGACTCAAGTCCATTCATCGTGTTTGAGCGCGTAGGGCAACTTGATCTTTTGCGTGCGCTGATGGATCGCGTATTGATTCCGACTGCCGTGCGCCGTGAAGTTTTCGGCGCTGAAGTTATGCCAGAGTGGATTGAGGAACGATCGCTCACACAGCCATTGGCTTCACGGATCATCGCTTCTCGATTAGGCGCCGGTGAACGAGAGGCAATCGCGCTTGCTCTGGAAATCAGACCGACGTGGTTGGTGATCGATGATCTGGCGGCTCGACGTCTGGCGCAGTCACTTGGCATCGCGATGGTTGGTAGTCTTGGCTTGCTGCTGATTGCAAAGCAAAAAGGATTGATTCCGGCGGTGCGTTCTTTGATGGAAGCGATGGAAAGCGACGAGTTCCATATCTCGGAGCATCTGTTCGCAGGAATCCTCTCAGCGGCGGGCGAAGTCTAAAACCTATCGCGGTGTGCTCGCGCTGCCGGCGGGGTTGAACGTGTTGCGTCTGCTGCCGCCGCTCGTGATCGAAAAATCGGATTTGGATATTGTGGCGGAGCAGATCGAGTCTGTGCTGAATCATTCGGCGGAATAGAAGGAAGGGCTGATTTGGCAGAACGCCAAGCGGGCATGACCGCATTACTAACCGCATACGCGCGTGTGTATCACGCGACGCATGATGCGCCGGTCATTTTTGATGACGCGCTCGCGCTTGAATTATTCTCAGCGGAGGAACGCGTCTTCTTCGACAAAGGTCTTGCCGAGTCACTCAAGTTCATCGACCCCGAGCGCGCCGCGCTGTGCCCTGATCGGGCAACGGCGCTGGCAGCGTACATGCGCATTCAAGGCGCACCTATCGCCGTCAGCCGCGCGCGGTATACGGAAGACGCGCTAAAGGCAGCGATCGATCAGGGCGCGCAACAGTACGTCATCCTGGGCGCGGGAATGGACATCTTCGCCTTCAGGCGACCGGAGTTGCTCAAGCGCGTTGACGTTTTCGAGGTCGATCATCCGGCGACGCAAGCGATGAAACGGGAGCGCATCGCCAAGTTGGGTTGGGCGATTCCACCGCAACTGCATTTTGTGCCCGCCGATTTCACAAAAGGGAATTTGGAAGAAGCGCTCGATCCTTCTGCGTATGATCCAAAGAAGCAAACTTTCTTTAGTTGGCTCGGCGTCACGTATTATCTGACGCGCGAGGCAGTCTTGGCGACGCTGCGCGCGATTGCCAAGATCGCTCCGTCAGGCAGCGCAATTATTTTCGATTATATGGATGCCGACGCATTTACGCCGGGCAGAGTGGCAAGGCGCGTGGAACGAATGCAGCAGCTTGTTCGCAACGTTGGCGAACCGATGCAAGCCGGCTTCGATCCGGCTGCGCTGAGCGCGGAACTCGCGCTGCTGGGTTTGCGCCTGCACGAAGACCTGGGACCCTCCGAGATCGAGCGGCGTTATTTTGCAGGGCGCGCAGATGAAATGCACGCGTTCGAACACGTGCATTATGCGTGGGCGGTTGTGGCATAACACGTATGAGTCCCGTTGACCTTCTCGCCGGTCTCGTTAAAATCTACAGCCCGTCGCAGCAGGAGCGCGACGCGGTCAACTATCTCGCCGAGCAAATGAACGCGCGTGGTTTCCGCGCGTTCGTCGACGAAGCCGGCAACGCGGTCGGTACGCTCGGCGAGGGCGCGCGCGACATTGTACTCTTGGGACACATCGACACGTTCCACGGCTACATTGAGCCGCGCGTACAAGACGGCAAGCTGTACGGACGCGGCGCGGTCGACGCCAAGGGCTGCCTCGCCACGTTCGTCTCCGCGTGCGAGCGCGTGGGTGCGCGCGCCGGCGTGCGCTTTATCGTCATCGGCGCGGTCGAAGAAGAATGCGCCACGTCGAAAGGCGCGCGGTTCGCGCTGACGCAGTATCAGCCGCAGTTCTGCGTGATCGGCGAGCCAAGCGGCTGGGATCGCATCACACTCGGCTACAAGGGACGCGTGCTAGTGGACTATGAACTCGTCCAGCCGATGACGCACACCGCGAGCGCGACGCGCGCGGCGACTGAAGTCGCGGTCGAGTTCTGGAATCAGGTTGCGGCGTACGCGGCGGACTATAATCGCGCCAAGCAAGGTATCACGGACAAGCTCGATCCTTCGCTGCGTTTTGTTCATTCGGCTGACGATGGTTTCGCGGATCGCGTGACGATGCGGATCGGCGTGCGCGTTCCCATTGGCTTGGCGATCAAGCAGGTCGAGCAGCAGATCGCCCGGTTCACCGACGGCGCGCGGGTTTCGTTTTCGAGCGAAGAGGAACCCTTCCGCGCCGAGAAGAACAACGCGCTCGTGCGGGCATTTCTCGCGGCAATCCGCGGCGCGGGCGGCTCGCCCGCGTTCACGCTGAAAACCGGCACCGCGGATATGAACATCGTCGGTCCGGCGTGGGGCTGCCCCATTGTCGCGTACGGTCCGGGCGATTCGACGCTCGATCACACGCCGAACGAGCATCTCGATCTGGCGGAGTACGCGCGCGCGATCGACGTGCTCGCGCGCGTGCTGGTGGTATTGTAACAGTGGAGGTCGCGATGAGTAGGGGCGAGGCATTCGCCAAACCTAGGAGTTTGTCGGAGAACCCCGTAGCATAGCCGCTTGTCGGCGTTCTCGCCGCAAAATCACGGACGCCCACGCGGGGCGATGCTACCACTCCGACAACCTGCTAGAGTGCTGGAAAAGTTGGTCGGTATATGCTGACCGTGCCAGATGAAATAGCTGATTGTGCGAATGCCTCGCCCCTACTGAACGGTTACCCGATCATAAAGAGCTCGACCGAGGCACGCTCCGCGCGATTATTCGACAGTCTGGGTTGAGCATAGACGAATTCACGAACTTGCTTTGACGTGGAGTTGCAATGGCAGATGTAGATTCCAATTGCATCTTCTGTGACATCGTCGCCGGAAAAGCGCCGGCGTATCGAATTCTCGAGGACGAACTCTCGCTCGCGATCCTCGACATCAATCCGTATGCCCAGGGGCACGTTTTGGTCATCTCCAAACGTCACGTCCCGTGGTGGCACGAATTGAACGAAGATGAAACGGCGAGTCTGTTCAAGACCGCCCACGTCGTCGCCAACAAGATCATGAAAACGTTCGCGCCTGATTTCGTTTTGCTTTTTGCGCGCGGCAGGCGGATTCCGCATACCCACATTTTTTTGGTCCCCACGTACGGCGGCGATGTGCTCGACCGATTTTTCAATGCGCTGGAAAAGGTTCAAGAATCTTCCCAGGAACTTGCCGCGCTCAAGCACGCCGCGTCTTTGGGAGAGGCGGCGCAGCGCTTGCGAGATGCTTGAGGATGGATCGGGAGGGAGAGGCGCAATGGAGCACGTAGAATTTAACTGCATTTTTTGTGCGATCGCTGCCCAGCGCGCGCCGGCGGCGATTGTGTACGAGAGCGGCGGCGCGCTGGCATTCCTCGATATTCGTCCGGTCGCGGAAGGGCACACGCTGGTCATTCCCAAAAAACATTCGCGCAACCTCTTCGATCTGGACGATGCGAGCGGCGCGGCGGTGATGCATGCGTCACGCGTGGTCGCGCGCGCGCTGCGCGCCGCGTTCCACGCCGATGGGCTGACCATGTTGCAGGCGAGCGAACACGCCGGCGGGCAAGAGGTGTTCCATTATCATCAGCACCTTGCCCCGCGCTTTGTCGGCGATGGGCTGATGTCGAACGAACCGGGCGAACGCCGGCTGCACTGGCGCGTGCGGGCGAGCCGCTCGCGCGAGGAACTGGAAGCGCTCGCCGCCAAGATTCGCGCGCAGCTCCAGGACGACTGACGTGGACGCGGACGATGTGGTCCTCGTCGCTTTGCTCAACTCGCCGCGCGATTTGGACCTCGCGCGGACCGAACGCTGGTATCGCATCCCGGCGAAACATGCGCCGGCGCATTTTCCACTCGCGCGCTATATCGCTTTTTACCTGACCAAGCCATTTGGCGACGGCAAGTGGTCGATCCGCGAATACGCGCCGATTCGCGGGCATGAACTGGTGCGCCGCCGCGATCTCTTTCCGGACGAAGCCGATCACCCGCGCGCGGATGAGGCGTACTACAAATTGCAGCTCGGTGCGCTGATCGCGCTGCCGCGTCCGATCGTGAGCCGCGCGGGACGCCGCCTGTTGTTCATCTGGACGAGCGGCGACAAATTCCTCCGCGCGGTCGAGGTCAATGACTTGCTCGGCAGAAGCGGCGCGGACGACGCGCTGTGGGACGCGCTGAAAGTCAGCCAGATCGGTGCGGAGCGGCAGACGACGGTGCGCGACGCGCGTTCGCGTTACCGCGTGGATTTCTGGATTCCGTGTGTCCGCGGCAATCTGGCGGTCATCTTGGCAGAGGCGCCGCATCGGTTACCTAAGGGAAAAACGTGGCGGGCGCTGCAATTCTCGGAGGAAGATGTTTACGCGCGGCGCGCGGATTGCGTCCGGCAGATCCAGCGGATGGCGCGCGAATTGGGTGGATCGAAATATTCTAGCGGATTGGAGTGACAAGGTGAGCATTCTCATCGACAAAAAGACCACGCTGGTCGTGCAGGGCATTACCGGGCGCGAAGGCGAATTCCATGCCAAGCAGATGATCGACTACGGCACGCAAGTTGTTGGCGGCGTGACGCCCGGGCGCGGCGGCGAAAAAGTTCTGGGCGTGCCGGTCTTTGACACGGTGACGCAAGCCGTGAAGGCAACCGGCGCGAATACCTCGATCATTTATGTTCCCGCGCGCGGCAGCGCCGATGCGATTTTGGAAGCCGCCGACGCCGGCATCGAGTTGGTCGTCTGCATCACCGAGGGCGTGCCGGTGGTCGATATGATGCGCGTCGCACGGCGACTGAGCGAGACCGGGACGAAGTTGATCGGACCCAACTGCCCGGGCTTGATCTCGCCGGACAAGTCCAAAGTGGGAATTATTCCCGGGAATATTTGTATGTCGGGACCCGTCGGATTGGTGTCGCGCAGCGGCACGTTGACGTACGAAGTGATCCACGCGCTGACCCAGCGCAAGATCGGGCAATCGACTTGTGTGGGGATCGGCGGCGACCCCGTGCACGGGCTGGGTTTCATCGACACGCTGGAAATGTTCGAAGCCGACCCGCAGACCCAAATTGTCGCGCTCATCGGCGAGATCGGCGGAACAGACGAGGAGAAAGCCGCGGCGTTCATCAAAACGAAAATGACCAAGCCGGTGGTTGCGTTCGTCGCTGGGCAAACCGCGCCGCCCGGCAAGCGCATGGGACACGCCGGCGCGATCATTGAAGGCGGGACGGGGACCGCCGCGGACAAGATCGCGGCGTTCAAAGCAACCGGCGTTCCCGTCGCGCGCTTTCCGGGTGAGGTCGCGGAACTCATCGAACAGCTCTTGGGAGGACCGAGAGCCAAGCGGGAAATGAGCAAGAAGTAGTTAGCGCGAGCGGTCGCCGCGTATGCAAGTCAATTTTGTTGCCGAGGGTTTGCCGAAAGGAATCGACCTGACGCCGTACGCGGGGCGCTGGATCGCCATCGTGCGCGGGCAAATCACCGGCGTCGGATCGACCGAGCGCGCAGCGCGGCTCGCCTCCAAGCACCAGCGTCCCAAAGAGGAGCCGCGCGTGGTTTTCGTTTCGGAAGAAGCAGATCAAGCGAAATGAACATCCTGGATCAAGTCATCGCGTTTCTGGGCGATCAGAACATCGACGCGTATCTCGTGGGCGGTTTGGTGCGTGACGAGTTGCTAGGTCGCGCGGTCAACCCCCAACGTCGATCAACGGCTCTAAGGACGTTGGGGGTCAAACGCGACATCGATCTCGCGATCGACGGCGATGCCAGCGCGCTGGCGCGCACGTTCGCCGATACGTGCGGCGGCGCGTTCTATTTGATGGACGAGGAACACAATGTCGCGCGCGTGATCTTGGGCGAGACGTACATCGATTTTGCCGCGCTGCGCGGCGATGTGCCGAGCGACCTGGCGACGCGCGATTTCACGATCAACGCGATGGCGCGGCAGGTCGGCAGCGCGGAGTTGATCGATCCGCATCACGGTCAGCGTGATCTGCGCGAGCAACAGATTCGCGTCGTCTCCGATACGGTTTTTCGCGACGACCCGGTGCGGCTGTTGCGCGCCCTTCGCTTGCTCGGCGAGCTGGGCTTTACGCTAGAGCCGCGGACGGAAGACCTGATGCGCGGCGACGCGCCGCTGCTGGCGTTTGCGTCGATGGAACGCGCGCGCGACGAGTTCTGCAAGATTCTCGCGCTCGAAGATCCGGTCGCGCTCTTGCGGCAGGCGGACGACCTGGGCTTGCTCGGCGCGCTGTTGCCGGAGATCAACGCGCTCAAGAATGTCACGCAGTCACCGCCGCACCGTTACGACGCATTCGAGCATACGCTGCACGTGCTGGATCAAGTGGTTACGCTTCAAGCGCGCGGTTACGACGATCGGGCAACGGGCGAATTCGCGGCGGAACTGCAGACCTATTTCGCGCAGACTCTTTCGGCGGAGCGGACGCGCGGCACGCTGTTGCGTTTTACGGCGCTGGCGCATGACGTTGCCAAAGCCGTCACGCGTTCGGTCGGCGATGACGGGAAAGCGCATTTCTTTGGGCACGAGGCGCGCGGCGCGGCAATGGCGGACGCGATGATGCGGCGGCTGCGTTTCAGCAACGACGAGATCGAGTTCGTGACGCGGTGTGTGGCGAATCATTTGCGTCCGTTGTTTCTCACGCGCGACCCCGGCGTTACAAATCGCGCCGCGTATCGTTTTTTCCGCGATGCCGGGGATACGGGCGTTGGCATTTGCGTACTCACGCTGGCGGATCAGCGCGGCAAATCCGCGCAGATCGACGCGGCGGCGGAGGCGGAAGTGCGCGCGGTCGTGGCAAAATTGCTCGAGCGCTATTTTCGCGCGTCGGCGAGCGTGATCGCGCCGCCGGCGTTGGTGGATGGACGCGTGCTGATGGACGAACTGAAGATCAGCGCGGGACCGCGCGTCGGCGAATTGCTGGAAGCGATCCGTGAGGCGCAAGTGGAAGGCGAAGTTACGACGCGCGAAGACGCGCTTGCGTTTGCGAAAAGCTACGTAAGCAAGGAAACAAGTAAGCAAGGAAACAGGTAGACCAGTCACCTGCCTACTAGTTTACCTGTCTCCAATCTACCTCGACCATGGAACTCCAAGTTGCCGTTGCTAAAGTCTCCAAGTACGCTGTGCGGGAATCGGGTGACACGCTCGAAATGATTGAGCGACCGCACGGCGGTTTGTCGTTTGTGCTGGTCGATGGACAACATACCGGTCACGGCGCGAAGCAGGTCTCGAACATGGTCGCACGCAAAGCCATCTCGTTGCTCGCGGAAGGCGTGCGCGACGGCGCGGCAGCGCGCGCGGCGCATGATTATCTGTACACGCACTACGACGGCAAAGTCTCGGCGGAACTGCACATCGTCTCGATCGACCTGGTGAGCAAGACGATTGTTATATCGCGCAACAGCCATTGTCCTGTGATCGTTGGCGAAGGGTGCGACGTCCACTTGCTCGACGAGTCGTCGGAAGCCATCGGCGTCCATCGGCGGATGAAGCCGGTCATCGCCGAATTGCCGCTCGCGCCGCAGACGACCGTCGTCGTCTTCACCGATGGCGTGCTGGATGCGGGCGTGCGGTACGGAAAATCGTTTGACGTTGCCACGTTTGTCGAAGAAATAGTGTGCGACGAGAATTTTGGTGCGCAGGCGCTTGCCGATGCGATCTTGGCGCGCGCGGTCGAACTGGATCGCGGCAGACCCGGCGATGACACGAGCGTGCTGGTCGTGCGCGTGGTGCCGCGCACGAGTGCCGACAATGCGCGGCGGCTGGCGCTGCGGTTTCCGATCGAGTGAACAGACGCGAATACCCGCGGGTTCCTTCTAGTGACGGAGGTAGGCGATGAAAAAAGCGCGAGAGACGAAAAACAAAATACAAAACAGCGAAGACGATTTCTTTGGACAGGGAGTTGATTGACCGTTTGCAGCAAGCAGCCGAGTGGAAGGGTATTCCGCTGGAAGAGGCAGCAAGCAAGGCAGTGACAGAATATCTTGGACGGTTTGGGTTTGAAAAGGAAAAGGCAGAGCAAGCCATCTTTGAAAAGATGCGGCCCGCACTGCTCGCCAAGTATCGCGGGCAGTCCGTCGCGGTGCATAACGCCAAGTCGTCGAGAGTGCGCCCGATTTGCGGATTCTTCATCACAAGGTGTTTATGCGGTTTGGCTTCACGCTGATTTTGCACATTTAAGTTACCGATGAACCGGAGCGCGATATTATCGTCCGCAGTCCAAAACTGGAGTGATGAGGATGACGGCTTTTCCATTTAGCCAGCGCGATTTTCCGCCGATACCGGTTGTGGAAGTTGTCTTTGCATCGTCCGAGTTTCAACAAGCCACTGCAACGCTGACAGCGACCGTTGATACAGGCGCGGATGCTACCTTTGCTCCAATTGGCATGCTTGAACAAATATCAGCGCCTGATGAGTTTTGACAGTCAAAATCGGTAATTCATATTGAGGAGAAGGCGTTCTCTAACGCCGTTTAACGGTCGCGCAAGAGAGCGCTCCCTCCTCGATTACCGAATTTGAGAATCAAAATTCATTAGGCAAAGCGCGCCGGGCGGGGAGTCTATGGGGTGAGCCAAAAGAGTTCGCAACTTTTATCGTGGACGTTCGGATCGGAGGCGTCATTTTTCCGGGCATCTCTGTTATCGGCTATGACGGCGACGAAGTTGTTATTGGTCGCGACATACTGAACAAACTTCGGCTGTTACTTGACGGACCTGAGCAAACGACAGAAATCTTGGAAGCCAGATCTAAACGAAGACGGGTATAGGTCTGCCCGTTCCGTATCGCAAAATGAAAATCGGCATTGTCGGTCCGTGCGCGGCAGGCAAGACGACGCTGGCAGGCAATCTCCAGCGGCTGGGCTATGACGCGCACGCGATCGGGCAGGAACATTCTGAAGTCCAATCGATGTGGCGTCAGATGACGAACCCGGCGGTACTGATTTACCTCGACGCGTCGCGGCAGACGATCTGCGCGCGGCTGAAGGTGGATTGGGAGCAGAGTTACCTCGACGAGCAAACGCGCCGCCTCGCCGACGCGCGCGCTCACATCGATTTCTATCTCGCGACGGACGAGTTGTCGCGGGAGCAAGTCGCCGCGCGCGTCGCCGCGTTCCTTGACACGCGATAGGGACGGGACTGGATTGTCCCGGCGGTCGGGCGGTTGATGTTGGCGCATGCTTGCCCTTACTGATTTGCCTCTTTCGTCCACTTGGTCTATAATCGCACAGGTTTTGTAGACATCCTCTTTTCTTGGAAAGGCATCGATGCGCGAACGCAACTACATTTTTCTCGTTGGGATCATCTTCCTTGCGCTGATCGCGGGCTGGATCAATCTGCCCGATAACCCGGGGTTGCACGTGGGTCCGGTCAGCAAGGACATCAAAGTTCACGAAGGGTTAGACCTGCAGGGCGGTCTCCAAGTCTTGCTTCAAGCCGACGTAGCTGATTGCGCGAGCGTCAGCAATGATTCGATGGACGCGGCGAAGGCGATTGTCGAGAACCGGATCAATGGACTGGGCGTCTCCGAACCGCTGATACAGCGCTCCGGACAATGCCGCATCATCGTCCAGCTGCCGGGAATCAGCAACCCGGATGAAGCGATCCAGACCTTCGGCGGCACCGGACTGCTGGAGTTTGTCGATGCGGGTGATACGCCGCTGACTGAAGGTTCGACTGTGCAGACCACCGGCGCCGCCACGGCGGTTTTGCCTGGTCAGCCAATCCCGACCGTCATCCCGCCGACCGCGGCGCCGGCGCCTACCGCGGTCGTGACCACCACTGCGGGCGTTACCTCGACCAGCCCGATCACTCCGACGACGCCGGTGACGCCGACGATCTATCGCACCGTGATGACCGGCAAAGATTTGAAATCTGCCAGCGTGGCTTTCGCGTCGACGACCAATGTGCCGTATATTCAATTCACCTTGTCGGACAACGGGTCCAAGATTTTTGGCGATTTCACGAGCAAGAATGTCAACAAATATCTGGCGATCACGATTGACAAGCGGGTCATTTCGTCGCCGGTCATCAAGAGCGCGATCACGGGCGGCAGCGGCATCATCGAAGGACAGTTCACGCTCGATCAAGCCAACGCGCTAGTGATCCAGTTGAAGTACGGCGCGCTGCCGGTACCGCTCAAAGTCGTGCAGTCGAGCGCGATCGGACCGACGCTGGGTCGTGAATCGGTGGACCGCAGTCTGATGGCTGGCGCGATCGGTTTGATCATCGTCATGCTCTTTATGCTGCTGTACTATCGTTTGCCGGGTGTGCTCGCCGATATCGCGCTGACCATCTATGCGCTGATCGTCTTTGCCATCTACAAGGTCGGCGTCCCCGGGCTGTTCCCGTACGTCACGTTGACGCTGCCGGGTATCGCGGGATTCATTCTGTCCGTCGGTATGGCGGTCGATGCTAATATTCTGATTTTCGAACGCATGAAGGAAGAACTGCGCAGCGGTCGGACGCTCGCGCTCGCGGTGGAAGCCGGCTTCCAGCGCGCGTGGTCTTCGATTCGCGATTCCAACATCTCGACGCTGATTACCTGCTCGATCCTCTTGTGGTTTGGCGCGAGTTTCGGCGCGAGTATCGTCGCCGGCTTTGCATTGACTCTGATGATCGGCGTGCTCATCAGTCTGTTCACTGCAGTGACGGTCACGCGCACGTTCCTGCGCCTGACGATGGACATGAACGTGACCGAAAACCTCTGGTGGTTCGGAGTATCCAAGAAATAATCTGAAATAGAAAACCGAAGGGTATCCTGCCCTTCGGTTTTTCGTTCGCGGCGCTTCTAACCTTGCGAAGGTTTCAAACCTTCGCAAGGTTGGTTTTCATTCTTCATCGATCACCACGCTCTGCCGCGGCAAGCGCGGCGCGCGCGCGGCTTGCGGCGTCAGAGCGCGGACAACGCTTTCGATCGTTCCCTCCACCCACGCGCGCGCAATGGTCAGCGCGTTAAAGCGATTCATTCCCATCGGCAGGTCCAATTCCTTCTTCTCGCACACGGTCGATTCGTTCACCTGGTCGATCTCCGGCTTGAGCGCCGCCAACTCGCGCGCGACGACGGCGGGTCCGCGTGCCACGAGTCCATCGACGACGGCGATGAGTTCCACCGCACGGCGGATGCGCGCCTCCGTGCGTGCGGCGAGGTCGGTGGCGATGAGGTGATAGTCGGCTTTCAGCGCGTTGAGTCTCCGCCCGGCTTCGTACGTCGACGCGACGATTTCGTCGCGCGACATCCAGCGCGTCTCGTAGTTCAGCACATACTTCCACGACGGCGCGACGAGATGGCGTCGGTGCTCCGCGAGCGTCCGCGCAAAGAGCCGGTAGCCGTGCTGCTCGGGCTGCTCGAACGCGAGACTGCCCGGGTCCACGAACGGCGCCAGCGGCGAGATGAACGGCAGCAGGCGACCATCGCCGTCGCAGCGCGCGAGTAGTGCGCCGGCATAATCGATGGTCTGCATCACGGAATCGTACGTCTGTTCCGGCAAGCCGGTCATAAAGTACAGGTCGAGCCGCTGGCACCCGACCGCCAGCGCGTGCTCCATCGTCTGCTCCATCGCGGCGGTGGTGTAGTACTTGTTGAACGCTTGGCGCACGCGCGGATCGTGCGATTCCATCGAAATCTCGAGCACAAAGTTCGGCAGCGCGTCTGCTACCTCGCGCAGAAACTCGCGCGACGCCGGCGTGAACAACTCGATCATCACTTGTTCTTTCGTTCCCGCCATCGCGCGCAAGAAACGCCGCGCGTACTCCATCCCGTTCTGGCGGATGTCGCCGAGGACGAACACTGGTCCGTTCGAAAACTGCTGGATCGATTTTACGTCGCTCGCCAGTTTCTCCGGCGAACGGAATGCCGGACGATCGCGCCCCATGACATTCTTGAAGGCGTCCGCCGAGCCGCCGCAGGTGGTGCAGTGATGCGTGCAGCCGCGGCACGACAAGCCCGCCATAATCGGATAATCGAGCCAGGACGCGAAGGGCAAATAGTCGGACAGGTCGCGGTCGCGCATGACCGAGCGCACGATGCGATGATAATCGAGCGACAGATGATCGAGCGAATCGGGCGAATACGTGATCGGGTTGGCGCGCGCTTGTCCGCGTGCGTCGCGGTACGTGAGGTTGGGAATTTCCGCGGGCGACTTGACCGCGCCGTGGTCGCCGCGCAGGTACGCCAGCAGCATCCGCAGCGGGGCTTCGGTTGAATCGCCGCGCATGACGAAATCAACTTCGCGCCGCGCAATCAACTGCTGATGGAAATACGACGATGAGAATCCGCCCAGGACAATCGGCGTGTCGGGGTGATGTTTCTTCACCAGCCGCGCGATTTCGAGCGCGCCGTGCGCGTGCGGCAGCCAGTGGAGATCGATCCCAAACGCGCGCGGGTCAAGCGACGCGATCATTTTCTCCGCGTCAAACGCGCGATCGTGCAGCATCCGGACGGCGAGGTTCACAATGCGCGTGCGGAAGCCGTGCCGCTCCAAGTCATCGCTCAGCGTCGCGAAACCAATCGGATACATTTCGAAGACGGGTGTGGACGGAACCAGGTCGCTGATTGGTCCGTAGAGGATCGTCTTTTCTCGGAAATCGTACACACTCGGGGCGTGCAGGAAAACGAGATCGGTTATTGTCATGGTTCGGTGCCGGTGCTTTCTAGGGATCAGCCCGCGGCGGCTTGCTTGCGTACGGTAATAAAAAAACGTCCCCGTTGCTTCCAGCCGGGTCACGACTGTCCACAACGAGGACGTTTAAGGAAGGAGGGAGGAGCACAACTTGGGCCGCACCGCC
>JBBIJS010000046.1:0-4769 GCA_037445855.1 Chloroflexota bacterium
TGCATCGTTCCAACGGAGTTAAATTCCGGACGCACGCGGTTATTGTCCAACACAGGAGAAAATAAAAACCAGTCCTCATCGGACTGGTTAGTGGGGAGAACTGCCCCTGCTCTCACATACAGAGCGGAAGACGGGATTTGAACCCGCGACCTTCTCCTTGGCAAGGAGACGCTCTACCAACTGAGCCACTTCCGCATATTAGGTGGTCGGGTGGTTTCGGCAGTTGGGTAGTTAGGTAGTTGCTTCTCATCGTCCATTCCTAACCACCAAATTACCAAACCACCAAACCACCAAGACTTGGTGGTGCCGAGGCGCAGAATCGGACTGCGGACACCACGGTTTTCAGCCGTGTGCTCTACCAACTGAGCTACCTCGGCGCACGAGCAATGGTATTCTAACCGAACTTGATTTTCTTGTCAAACTAAAATGTCCGCCGCGCAATTTGTTGACAGTGCGCCGCATCGGGATATAATCCGTTCCATATGACAACGCTACGTTCCGTCGACCGCGTGCGCGATTATTTCGTCCAACGCGGCATCCCTATCGACGTTCAAGAATTGCCGTCGAGCACGCGCACCGCACAGCTCGCCGCCGATGCCGTTGGCACGAGCGTGAGCCGCATCGTCAAGTCGCTGGTGTTCATCGCGGACGGGCGCGCCATCCTCGCGCTCGTCGCCGGCGATCAGCGCGCCGATCCGGCAAAAATCGCGCAGCACCTGAACGCGCAAGCCGCGCGCATCGCGAACGCGGACCAAGTGCGCGCGGCGACCTCTTACGCGATTGGCGGCGTGCCGCCGGTTGCGCATCCCCAGCCGCTGGACACGCTGATCGATCAGACGCTGGGTCGCTTCGACAAGGTGTGGGCGGCGGCGGGCGCGCCGAACGCCGTATTCGAGATCGATATGAAAAAACTTTTGGAACTGACGCAAGGACGCGTCGTGGACATTGTCGCCGCGGACAAGTAAGGAAAGGTACGGTATGGCGATCAAACGAATTGCGGTCTTGACGAGCGGCGGCGATGCGCCGGGAATGAACCCGGCGATCCGCGGCGTGGTCCGCATGGGTCTGGCGTACGGGTTGGAAGTGTTCGGCGTCGAGCGCGGCTATCAGGGCTTGATGGAATCGGGTTTTCATCCATTGCTCCTGCGCGATATTGGCGGTGTCCTGGGACGCGGCGGAACGATTCTGCAAAGCGCGCGTACGGAAGAATTCAAAACCGAGAATGGCCGACGCAAAGCGTTGCACAACCTGAACGCCGCCGGGATCGACGGATTGATCATCATCGGCGGAAACGGTACGCATCAGGGCGCCTATGCTTTAGCGAAGATGGGCTTTCCCATCGTCACGATTCCCAGCACGATCGACAATGACCTCTGCTTCACCGATCTAACGCTCGGCGTGGACACCGCGCTCAACACCGTGCTGGATGCGATCGACAAAATCCGTGACACGGCATCCAGTCACCGCCGCGCGTTCCTGATCGAAACAATGGGACGAAACTCGGGCTATCTCGCGTTACTGAGCGGGATCGCCGGCGGCGCGGAGATCGTTCTGATTCCGGAAGCGCCGATGACGCCGGCGCAAGTGCTGGAAGGAATTCAAACGCAGTACGCGCTCGGCAAGGCGCACAGCATCATCATCGTCGCCGAGGGGCATCACCCCAGCACGCAGCAAGTGTTTGATTATCTCCGCGCGCGCGAAGAGGAAATTGGATTTACGGTTCGCATGACGATCCTCGGTCACATCCAGCGCGGCGGGCGTCCGACGGCGTTTGAGCGCGTGCTGGCAACGCGCCTGGCGGTGGCGGCGGTGGAGAACCTGACCGCGGGACGCACCGGCGTGATGGTGGGGCTGGTGGGCAATAAGATTGAGGTGACCGACCTCGCCCAAGTGGTGTCCTGCCACAAAGGCGTCGACCTTCAGCTCTTCGAACTTGCCAAGATGCTCGAGTTCGGTCGCCTGCCCGCCGCGCGCAATCCGCGCGCGCCCAGCCCGGTGACCAGCGCGCTCAAAGTTACGCAACGCGCGCCGGAAGAAATGTAGACCGCGCGGCGAAGTGACTCTGCCCCGTCGCCTTTGGTCATTTCCCCGTTCTCTGCTATAATGGCTGCGATGTCGTTTCCGAGTCCGCAGTCTCAGACTCCAGGGCTGGTGAACCCTACGCTCCGCGCGGCGTCTGTGTCCCGCGCGGTCTTTTTCATCTCCAGCGCCCTCCTCTATGCTGGCACGCTACTCATCGCCGCGCTGACGCTCAACGCATATTTTTCGCAGACTTGGGATGTCACGACCTTCATCCACGCCGCGCGGCGTTTCACCGACGGCGGCAATCCGTTCGATCTCTACGCCCAATCGCGCGTCGCGCAGACGTGGCCCTACGCGTACCCGCCGCTGCACGCTTTCGTCACCGCGCTTGCGTTGTTGATCGGCGACGCGCTGCGGGTGCTGCCCGATTATTTTTGGGCGCGTGTACCGGCGCTGCTGGCAGACCTCGGCGTCGGATTCGCGCTCTACGCGATCGTCAAAAGCAAATCGGAAGACGAGACGCTCGCGCGGGCGGCGCTGCTGCTGTGGCTATTCAATCCAGTGACGTTCTACGACACCGCGGTGCAAGGACACTTTGAGAGCGAGTGGCTATTCTTCGTCTTGCTCGCGTACGCGTCGTTCGAGAAACCGCGCGGCTGGGTCTGGGCTTCGGTCGCGTTGGCGGTCGCGTTTCTTTTCAAGCAAGTGGCGATTCTGTTCGCGATTCCAGTGTGGCTGGTGATGCTAAAGGATGAAGGCAGAAGGATGAAGGAGGAAGAAAAACCAGGTCGCTTTCATCCCTCATCCCTCATCCTTCATCCGTGGGCGCGCGCTTCCATCGCGTTACTCATCTTTGCCTTGGTCGTCGGCGCGGTGTGCCTGCCGTACCTGCTGTACTCGAATGATTTTCTTTACATGAACCTGACGTACGTCGAGAACGTGCCGGTCCAGACGCAGTCGTGGATCGTCGGGTTGCTGGGAATCACGCGCGCGTCGAGCGATGCGCTCACCAGCGATTTCTTTTTGCTGCGCTATCAGACGCTGGTGACGCTGCTCGCGGCGGCAGCGCTTGCGTTCTTCGCTGCGCGGCGCGGTTTGAGCATCTACGTGACTGCCACGCTGATTGCGCTCGCGTTCTTCCTCACGTCGAAAAAAGTAATGGGCTATTACTACGTGATGCTGTTTCCCTTCCTATTCGTAGCCGCGCTGCCCAAGCGGCGCTTTGACTTGGTGCTGCTTGCCCTGGTCGCGACCGCGTGGATTTCGCTTTCGCCGTACTATGCCGCGTGGGGCAATCCCGATCACTGGTGGATTTACGCGCTGCTGGGTACGCTCAACAGCGCCCTGTTCGTGTGGATGTTTGCAAAGTTGACGGAAGACGAAAGACGGATGGCGGGCGAGAAGACTTGCGTTCCCCGTCCTTCGTCGTCCGTCGCGCTTTTCGTTTCGTTTGGGCTCTACGCCGGCGCGGCGCTTGCGGCATTCTTGCAACCGTTCGCGCAGAACGCGGCAAGCCCGATCCGCGCGCCCATCATTGCGCCGGGAATGGAACCGAATGCGTTGATCGCGTTTGGCGCGCTCGTTGTACTGACGATGATCGCGCTCGCGGTGATTGCGCGAGCGACGCGCGGGCTGGGCGACTTGCCGCGCGCCGCGTGGGCAATCGTCCTGATCTTTGCGCCGCTTTTTTTCGCGGCGTACTATCTCACCAAAGAATCTACGGCGATTTTTGAAATCGCGCTCAAGGCATTGGGAGTTTGAATGACCATCCGTTGCAGTGTCGGCATTACGGCGTATAATGAGGAAGCGAACATCGCCAAGCTGCTCGCGGCAATGCTCGCGCAGGAATTGAAGCAAGTCGAGATTACGGAAATCATCGTCGTCGCGAGCGGCTGCACCGACCGGACGGTCTCGATCATCCAGGAATTCGCGGCGCGCGACGCGCACATTCGCTTGATCGTTCAAACGGAACGTGAAGGCAAGACTTCGGCGATCAACCAGTTCTTACAGAATGCCAAAGAAGACGTGTGCGTACTCGAGAGCGGCGACACGCTGCCGCGCGTGGACAGCATCGAGAACCTCGTCAAGTTGTTTGAAGATCCAAAGGTGGGAATGACCGGCGCGCAGAAAATCCCGGTGAATGTGCCGGAGCACATCGTCGGATACATGTCGCACATGCGCTTGCAGATGGAGCATCAGCTGTGCCTGGAAATCCCGCGCCTCGGCGAATTGATCGCGTTCCGCAAAGTCTTTACGCAGCTGCCGCCGGATGTCGCGATGGACGAGGCGTTCGTGGAAGCGCTGGTCATCCGCCGCGGGCTGGAGGTGCAGTATGCGCCGGACGCGGTCGTGTACAATATGGGTCCCGAAACGCTCGGCGAGTTCATCATGCAGCGGCGGCGCAACTATGCCGGGCATCTGCACCTCACGCGCAAATATGGCTACAAGGTTTCCAGTCTGGACAATACGCGCGTGCTGCGGATCGCGCTCGACGAAGTCGGAAAGGCGCTGCGCTTGATCGCCACGTTGGTGTGGCTGGGACTCGTGGAAGGAATCGCGCGGATCCTGGGAATGTACGATTACTACGTGCGCGGCAGAAAGCACGTCGTCTGGGATATGGCATGGACGACGAAGAAGGTGGAGCACGCCAATCCCGCGCCGCCGAGCACTCCGCCATCGAACGTTACAAGTGAAACGAAATAGTGACCAGTATTCAGTATTCAGTCAACGGTGAACACTGCACACTG
>JBBIJS010000046.1:4869-14174 GCA_037445855.1 Chloroflexota bacterium
CATGAAGAATCTCGCCTTCAATCTCCTCAAGCTCGGCGTCACCGCGGCGATCATCGTTTTTCTCTTTTCACGCGTCGATCTCGCCGTGATGGCGCAACACCTCGCCCGCGCGAACGCCGGCTTGCTCCTCGCCGCGCTCGCGCTCTACTTCTTCGCGATCTTCCTCGGCGCGCTCAAATGGCAAATTCTCGTGCGCGCCCAAAATCTCGACGGATCACTGGGCGGTCTGCTGGCGTATTCGCTGGTGGGATTGTTCTTCGGCAACCTGCTGCCCAGCAACGTCGGCGGCGACGTAGTGCGCGCGTACGGATTGGCGCGCGGCAGCGCGCGCGCAGAAGCCGCCGCCGTCTCCGTGCTCGTCGACCGGCTGATGGGGCTGGTCGCGTTCCTGGGCGCGGCGGTCGTGATGGCGGCGCTCGCGGCGGCGACGCTGACGCGCGGCGCGGAGCTGGAGCAGATCGAAATCGCGACCGTCGTCGCGGCGGCGTTATTTCTGCTGGCGACCGCGCTGCTGTTCAGCCGCCGCGTCTCGCAGCGCGTGAAATGGATTTTCGACCGGGGACCGCTCACGCGCGTCCAGCCGATCGCGCAGCGGGTCTATCACGCGCTCCAGGTTTATCGGCACAGTTACCGCGCGCTCGCGCTCAACCTCGCGCTGTCCGCGTGTATCGTCGTCGTCACCACGTTCGTGTGGTACGCCGTCGCGTTGGCGCTGGGGATGGGCGTATCGATTTTCTATTTCTTCTTGTTCAATCCGCTCATCGCCTTCGTCCTTTTGATTCCGATCTCATTCAACGGGCTGGGTCCTAAAGAAGCGACCGCGGTTTTCTTTTTTGGTCTGATCGGCGTGTCGGGCGAACTGGCTCTATCGATGTCTTTGATTTTTCACCTGATCGTCGTGCTGACGAGTTTGCCGGGCGGCGTGCTGTGGTGGCGTGAGCGCGCGCTGGCGCCGCCCAGCCCGCGCACTGAGCAAGCGGAGTGAAAAATCGCGGCTGGCACAGATTCGATTTCAGGGTAGCACCCCACGCAATCGTGGACATCAATTCTGCCACAGAAGGACACACACCTGCCCTGGCGGGCGGTGCCAGGGGAATTCCACAGAAATTTTCCGTGTGATTCTGTGTGATTCTGTGGCTAAAAAGGTGCTCCACGATTGGTGGGACGCTGCCGTTCATCTTGATGAACCAACTTTCCTGAAATCGATATATCCTCGTTCAACGTCTACCGATACCAGTTGCGCACGCACCCGGTCGCCCACATCGACGCCCTCGAACCCTTGTGCCAGCCGCCCTTCCACCGGCACCGTGAGAAGCCGAACCCAGGTGCCTTTCGAAGCAGCCCCCGTGACGAGCGCATCGAACTGTTCTCCGATCCGCGACTCCAGAAGAAGCGCGGCAGCGGATTTTTCGACCTGCCGTTCGACTTTGTTAGCAGCATCTTCTTCGTCCGTGCAATGCGTCGCCAGAACGTCCAGCTCATCCTTGCTATAGGGCAGGGATTCTCCTGTGATGGCGGCTTTCAGCAAGCGCTGTGTGATCAGATCGGTATAGCGGCGATTCGGCGCGGTGGAATGGGTATAGTCTTTGACCGCGAGACCAAAGTGTCCCAGCGCCGGGTCGCCCGGCAGTTCGGCAATGTATTCACCCGCGCCCAAAAGCTTGATCACTGCGAGAGACAAATCGGGGAATCGCAGCGGGTCGGCGGCTTGCTCCTTCGTCAAAAATTCCTCCAGCGCTTTAGAATCTGGATTAGCGGGCAGCGTGACCTTGTGTTCCGCGGCAATCGCGACAAGCCGGTCCCAGCGTTTGGGCGTGCGGACGACGCGGCGGATCGAAGGGAATTTTTTTGACGAGAGATACCGTGCGGTCACGCCGTTTGCCGCGATCATGAAATCCTCGATAATGTCCTTGGCGCGATTCTTTTCCTCCACGTGCAGCTCGCGGATTGTATCGCCCTCAAAGATCGGCCGCGCCTCGATGGCTTGCAGACTCAGCGCCCCGTGAACGTGCCGGAAATTCTTCATCCTTTGCGCGGCGCTGTCCTGCCGGCGCAAATTCTCAGCCAGTCCATTTACGGCAGTGATCGCCTCAGGCGCAGTCCCATTCCCCTCCAGCCAAGCGGCAACGCGGTTGTAGGCGAGCTTGGCATGATTGCGGACCCGCGCGCGGTAGACATCGGAATTCTGAAGCGCGCCGTCCGCGCCAATCACCATTTCAACGACGATGGATAGGCGCTCCGCATTGAAATTCAGAGACGTGAGGTTGGTGGAAAGATTCTCCGGCAGCATTGGGAAAATCTTGGCGGCGGTATAAACCGAGGTTGTGTTGTGGCGGGCGTGGTCGTCAATGGCGGATCCATTTTTGACGAGCGCGTCCACGTCCGCGACGGCAACCAGAATCTTGACTTGATCTCCTAACATTGCCTCGGCAACGGTAAGCTGGTCCAGATCGCGCGAGTCATCGTTGTCAATCGAACACCACAGCCGGTCCCGCAGATCACGCGTGGACTCATCGTTCATTGCTGCGGGTGATTGAATCTTGCCAAGCTCGGCAAGCGCGTCGGCAGAAAAGTCGGGGAGCAATCCTCGTTCAAGCATCGCTCTCTGAGCGATGTTCTGCAAAATAGCGCGGTGCGGTTGGTCATTCGTGTTCATGGAGCATACCTCTCTCCTTCATTTCTAGATTCTCACCTTCTTGTAAAAAATCGTCTTCATTACTTCCGCTGTGATGATGTAGAACGCGACAATGATCCCGATGAGCAGAAGGAACGAAATCGGCAGCGGGGTAAATCCAAAAATCTCCGCCAGGGGAGTGAAGGGTAGAACCAGCGTCACGCCAACAATGGACAGTGTGGCGATGAGCAGATATTTTCCCGGTCGACTCTTGAAGAAGGGATTCCGAGTTCGAATTACCAGCACGATCAGCGCCGCGGAAACAACCGACTCGACAAACCAGCCGGTTCTGAACTGATCCTGGGTCGCCTGAAGGATGAGCAGCAGCGCCCCAAAGGTGAGGTAGTCGAACACTGAACTCACAATGCCGAAGGTAATCATAAATTGGCGAATCGCCTTAATGTCCCAGCGCCGCGGATGATCGACCATTTCGCTGTCCACGCGATCGGTCGCGATCGTCATCTCGGGGAAATCGGTCAGGAGATTGGTCAGCAGAATCTGCTTGGGCAGCAAGGGGAGAAACGGCAGAATGAGAGATACGCCCGCCATGCTGAACATATTCCCAAAATTCGCGCTGGTCGCCATAAATACGTACTTGAGCGTGTTCGCAAAAGTCATCCGCCCTTCGCGCACACCCTGCACCAGAACCCCCAGGTCTTTTTCGAGTAAGACGATATCTGCCGCATCTTTGGCGACATCCACCGCGCTCTCAACGGAAATGCCCACATCGGCGGCGTGAAGCGCCGAGGCATCGTTGATGCCATCGCCCATATACCCCACGACATTCCCGGCTTTCTGAAGCGCGAGGATGATGCGCTCTTTCTGATTGGGTTCGATTTCGCCGAAGACATCCATATCTGCCACCCGTTCGAGCAGCGCGGCATCGCTCAACCGACCGAGTTCTGGTCCCGTGAGGATTTTCGTATCCGATAATCCCATCTGCTGACCGACGTTAGCGGCGACGAGGCGGTTGTCGCCGGTGATGATCTTGAGCGCCACGCCGAGATTTTTCAGCGCGGTAATCGTCTCGATGATATTGGGCTTGGGCGGATCAAACAGAACGAGGAATCCCAAAAACGTCATACCGGCTTCGTGCGCTTTGCCGATGCGCGACTCTGCTCCCATATTCTTGTAAGCGACGCCCAGCGTGCGCAAGCCCTTACTGCTGAACTCTTCAAGGTGCTGCTGAATCTGATCCCGCACGGCGGCGATCGCGACGGTTTTTCCACCGCCCATTTCCGCGGCGGAACAGACGGCAAGCACATTCAACAGCGCGCCTTTCGTCACCATCAAATGCGTATCCGCGTGCGAGACCAGAATGCTCAACCGCTTGCGCAGAAAATCGTACGGGATTTCGTCCACCTTTTGGTAGCCCGCCAGATCGAACTTGCGATGGGTGCGGATGGCTTGGTCGATCGGGTTCGTAAAGCCGGTCTCGTAAAAAGCGTTGAGATAAGCATAGAGCAAAACCTGATCGCTGGGTGCGCCTTCCACATCGAGCGCGGATTGTAAATGGACGATCCCTTCGGTCAGGGTGCCGGTTTTGTCCGAGCAGATCACGTTCATGCTGCCAAAGTTTTCAATTGATGCGAGCCGCTTGACGATGACCTTTTGTTGTGCCATTCGCTTTGCGCCATGCGCCAGGTTGATGCTGATAATCGCCGGCAGCAATTGCGGCGTCAGCCCAACCGCGAGCGCGAGCGAAAAAAGAAACGAGTCCAAGACTGGACGCGCGAGGTAGACGTTGATCGCAAAGATGGCGATCACCAACACCAGCGTCACTTCCATGAGAAAGTAGCCGAATCGCCGGATGCCGCGCTCAAATTCCGTTTCCTGCGGTCTGAGTTTTAGCCGCTCGGACACTTTGCCGAACTCGGTTTCCTTGCCGGTGCGGACAATCAATGCCGTCGCGGCGCCGCTCACCACATGCGTTCCCATCCACAACGCGTTGGTCCGCTGACCTAGCGGCGTCTCTGCCGGCAACACCGCCACCGCTTTCTCGACCGGAAATGTTTCGCCCGTCAGCATGGCTTCATCGACGAAGAGATCTTTGGATTCCTGAACCAGCCCGTCACCGGGGACGATGTCTCCCGCCCGCAGGACGACGATATCGCCGGGGACGATCTCTTCGACCGGAATTTCCTTTGAATTTCCATCCCGCCGCGCCGACGCCTTGATCTGCACGATGGAAAGCAGTTTCGCCACAGCGTTGGATGCGCCGCGCTCCTGCCAAAACCCGAGCAGACCGCTGGCGAGGACGATGGAAAGAATAATAAAGGCGTCCACCGTATCCCCAAGAAAAAATGACAACCCGGTTGCGAAGAAAAGGATGAGGATGAGCGGACTCTTGAATTGAGCGAGCAGGAGCGTCAACGCATCCGATCGCTTTGGGGGCTTTAGTAAATTCGCGCCATAGCGCGCGAGCCGCTGTTTGGCTTGAATCCCCGTCAATCCTTCTTTTGCCGTTTCAAGTTGCTGGAGCATCTCCGCGATCGAGATGCTCCAAAACGCCGGAGGAAGTTGGTTCATTCAATATTCCTGTTTGCCCTGGTATACTTTCTGTTGCTGGCTCTGGGGTAGTTACGGCTTTGGCGATTCGCGTTTCTGTTCCTGTTGCTGCTTCAGTTGCTCCTGCTCTCGCTGCCCTTGTTCCTGCTGCTGCGCCAATTTCTTTTGTTGCTCCGCGTGTTCTTCTGGTTTCATTTTGTTCTCCTTGATCGTGACTCCCGCAAGGGGCGCTGTTCACAACTCGGCTAGGTGCTAGCGGCGTCGGCTTTGCGCGCCGCTTCACGCGCCGCACGTGCGTGCGCTGACTTGGGCCATCGTTTGGTTTTCGTTTTGCTGGTCTTGTTTGCCATGGGGGTCAACGCCTGTTTTATAGCACGATAGCGCCTTAGGATGTCGCTCAGGATGCTCCCGTTCTGTGGCGCAACCTTAGCATACCACATGAGCGTCAATCTCTCAAGAGAGTGTCCGGTGGTGAAGGGTTCATACAAAAATCAGGCAGGGCTTTGCAGCCCTGCCTGATTATTTATTCACAACTTGCCGCTTGTTTCTCTGAGAGAACAGATTTCTTATTCTTCGTTGATAATAGCAGTAGAATCGTGAACCCGCAGTCACCGGTGAGGATTAGCTCACTTTGGTGACGTTCGTCGCCTGGGGACCCTTCGGACTCTCACCAACGGTGAATTCGACTTGGTCACCCTCGTTCAAGTTGCGATAGCCGTTGCCCGCATCCTGAATCTCGGAAAAGTGGACGAACAGGTCCTTGCCGCCCTCGTGGGAGATAAAACCATACCCCTTCGCGGCATTGAACCATTTGACGGTTCCGGTCACTCGATCAGCCATTTTTTGGCTCCTTTCGTGGAAACTTTCCGGAACTAGAATCCTGGGTAAAAGAAAAAGCACCTTGGCGCTGTCGCATTTCCTGACAGGACCTGGATGCTCATTCAGGTTCAGAATTTGCTGTTCCGTACTAGCCCCATTATACCCACATTGGCATTCTTGTCAAATCGAGCTGGGGTGTGAAAATGATTTGTTTTTGACCCTTGCCAAGCCCATCAGGCAAGGTATTGCTGCAATTCCGCCGCGGCTTTCTCCCACGAAAACTTTTTCGCCTGCGCGAATCCGCGCGCCCGCAGGTCGGCCCGCAGCGCGTCGTCTGCCAGCGCGCGGCGCAGCGCGTCGGTCAGCGCGTCCACCTCGCGCGGATCAAAGTACAACGCGGCGTCACCGGCGACTTCCGGCAAAGACGACGCGTTGGACGACACCACCGGCGCGCCGCACGCCATCGCCTCGACGACCGGCAAGCCAAAGCCCTCGTACAGCGACGGGTAGACGAAGAGCGTCGCGCCGGCATACAGCGCGGGCAGATCGTCGTCGGAGACGAAATCCGGAAACAGCACGCGCTCGCGCAAGCCGAGGCGTTCGGCGGTTTGAAAAACCTCGTCGAACATCCAGCCGCGCGAACCACAGATGACGAGTTGGAGATTAGCAGTAGGAGGTTGGGCGTTGGGAATTAGACGCGCGAACGCTTCGATGAGTCGCGCGTAGTTCTTGCGCGGCTGGATCGTGCTGACGCTGAGCAGGTACGGTTTGCCGCGCGTCAGGTCGCGCACGCGCGCCGCGGATTCTGCGGACACCTCGGGGCGGAAACGCGGATCCGCGCCCGAGTAAAGCACCTTGATCTTGTCGAGCGGCACGTGGTACACCTCGACGAGATCGCGCTGCGTGCTTGCCGCGTCCGCGAGGATCACGTCCGCGCGCGCGACCGACCGCGGCACGGCGTGGTTGAGGTAACCGAGCAGCGGCGCGGGAAAACATTCCGGCACGCGCACGTACGAGAGGTCGTGGACGGTGACGACCTTTCGCCGCGCGCGGGTCGGCGGCAGCAGAAAGTCGGGCGAATAGAAGACACCCACCGCGCCAATAAATGTCTCGACCGGCAGCGGGACCCGCGCGCGCTGCCACAGCGCGGCGAGGTAGCGCTCGGTCAGCGGCGCGTGCTTGATCGAAAAATTGGGGAGCCAATCGGACTGGAGCAGTTCCGCGTGCGCGTCGCGCGGGACGAAGAGGACGTAATCGTTTGCGTGGTCGCGCCGCGCCAACGCGCGGATCAGTTCACGCGCGTAGCGTCCAATACCCGCGCGTTCGCGGGTAGCGGAGGTGAAATCAATTCCAATGCGCATAATTGACTCATCCCCTTCGTCCCTTTCTCTGCCAGGGAAGGAGATTTGAGATTAGGCGGTCAGATTGCGCCATACGTGAATCGCCGATTAACGAAGAAATTCCAGAACAGCACGACGACGATCGCACATACTTTTGCCAGGTTGTAATCAAGCGGGTGAGGAAATGCCGGGGCAAACACCAGCGTGTCCGTAGTTACGAAAATCAGTTGATTGATCGCCAACCCGAAAAAGTTGACTAGCGCGAACTTGCCAAACGAGATATGCAGCGGATGATCGCGCGATTCCGGGTACGTCCAGAGCCGATTCCAAATAAAGTTGCTCGTGACGGCGCAACTGACTGAAACCAGGTTTGCGTATTCCTTGGGCACGCCAAAGGCGAGCACGAGCAGGTTGAGCACGCCGAAATCGACCGCCGCACCGAACGTTCCGACGACGGCGAATTTCACAAAACGGGTGAACTCCTCTTGATTACCCGAAACGAACGAGAGCAATTTCGACAAACCGACCTCCAGGCGAATTGCGAATTATGAATTGCGCGAGCCAACGGTCGAACGACACAGCCATGCCGCCGCGCCCAAACCGATTCCCACCTGCACGGACATTCCGTGAACGAAGAGATTGTCGAACCCGTTGTGGATGGAAAGCGCGACGAGCATCCCGAGCAACCCCGCCGCGACGCCGCGCTGCCAGCCGCCGGTCACGCGCACCGCGCGCCAGCCCTGCCAGAACGCGGCAGCCCACAAAATTAAATAGGCGATCAAACCGATCGCCCCGGCTTCTGCCGCGACGTTCAAATAATAATTGTGCGCGTGTCCGAGCGGATCGCTCCACCCCGGCAGCGCGTACGCCGGATAGACCGCCGCGTAATTGCCGATACCCACGCCGAGCAGCGGGTGATCGATGAACATGCCCCACGCGGCTTGCCAGTGCGCCATCCGTTCGACGATCGCATAGTTTGCGTCGTCCACCGTCACGCCGCGCACGTCGAACACGCCAAAGTAATCGGCGACGCCGCTGAACCGCTCCGCGACAGCAGTCGGAACAATATTGATGCTGCTGAGCAAGATGGCGAAGGTCAACACAAACGCGGCGATCACCGATAGCACGAACGCGCGGCGGCTCTGTACGATCACCGCGACGATCAACCCGGCGCCGACGCCGATCCACGCGCCGCGCGACCAACTCATCACAATGGCGGCGAGCATCGCGGCGAGCGCGGCGGCTGCCAGGATGACGAGCGTCAGGTGCTGAGTATTCAGTGTCCAGTGTTCAGTTTTGTTGCGGAACGCTCTACGGAATACTGAATACTGACTACTGATTACTGCAAACGCGACCGGCGCGATCAGCGCGAGATACCCCGCGTACGGATTGGGCTGCTCGAACGTACCGAACGCGCGCATGAATCGATCGAACAAGATAAAGCCGGCGGGTCCGTCCTGGAACAGGAATTGATAGATGCCAATCGCGGCTTCGGACATGCCCGCGAGGAACATCGCGGCGAGGACGCGCCGCAGTTTGGTCTCATCGAGATTATTCGCGACGAAAACGTAGATCGCGAACATCTCCGCCCACTTGGCGAACTCTTTCGCGGCGGATTGCAGCGATAGCGCGACCGTCATCGAGAGCAGCGCCGCGCCGAGGAACAGCGCGAACGGCAGCGCGAGCGCGTGCCAGCGGATCGTGATGCCGCGCTCTTGCACGATCATCCGCGCGAGCCACAGCGCAATCACGAGCGCGACGAGAAAATCGACCGCGGTGAGGTTGCCCGCGCCGATGGCAATCGGGAACCACGAGCCGTACGGCACGGCGAAGACGAGCGCGTACAGCGCGAGTTCGGGGAACCGCAAGATCGCCAGCGCCGCGAGCGCGCCGCCGATCAAGAGCGCCGCGCTCGTCAGCGGCAAGACGATCAATGCGCCGGCGATTCCGAGGAACGCCAGCGC
>JBBIJS010000047.1:0-14044 GCA_037445855.1 Chloroflexota bacterium
GAGTACGCTGACGCAAGTGGAGAAGGGATGACGGAGGACGGAAGACGAAGGACGGGGACGATTGCTCTTTGCGGTCTCTTGGAATATAATGTGGTCACAGGAGAGGAGCGTGCGAGATGGCTCAAACAACCGTAGGTATTCGAGAGTTCAAAGCGCGCTTGGCAAGCTATTTGCGCCAAGTCAAAGCCGGCAACACGGTGGTTATCACCGAACACGGTAAACCGGTCGGGCGCATCGTCCCAGTGAAAATGTCGACACAGGATCGAACCCAGGAATTGATTCACGCCGGCGTGATTGCGTGGAGCGGGCGCAAACTCCGACCATACAAACCAACCGTGCGCCCACGCGGCAAGAAAACCCTCGCCGATCTGGTCATCGAGAACCGCGAATGATCCTGTATTTCGATACCAGTGCGCTGGTGAAACGCTATGTCATCGAAGCAGGATCAGACGAAGTGAATTACGCAACTGAGCATGCCGCAACGTCGGGGACAGCCCTCATAACCCGCGCTGAAGTTACGGCAGCGCTTGCTAAAGCAGTCCGCATCGGCGTGCTGAAGCAACGGGACGCGCTGGCGAGTCTTGAGAAATTCAGAAGCGAATGGAGCGACTTGATTCGCCTTCAAGTATCCGAGAGTTTGGTCGCGCGCGCGGACACGTTAGCGTGGGAGCATGGCTTGCGCGGCTACGACGCGGTTCATCTGGCAGCGGCTCTCGTTTGGCAAGAGATGCTGGGCGAATCCGTAACGCTGGCAACCTTCGATCAGCATTTGTGGGCAGCGACCAGACAAGTCGGGTTGATCCCCTTCCCCGCAGATTTCCCCACGCCGAGCAAGACACCGAAAGCGAGCGGTTCCTCCAAGTAATGAAGCACGTGTGCCTCCTCTCCGTCCGCATCGACAACGTCACCTACGCCGACGCGATGGCGCGCGTGGAAACCTTCTTGCGCGAGCCGGGCTTGCATCACATCGCAACGGTGAATCCGGAATTCGTCGTCATCGCGCAGACGAACGCGGAGTTCCGGCGCGTGCTGAACTCGGCAGCGCTCAACGTCCCCGACGGCGTCGGTTTGCTCTGGGCGGCGCGGCGGATGAAGCAGCCATTCCACGCGCGTGTCGCGGGACAGGAACTGGTCGATCGCATCGCCGCGCTCGCGGCACAACGCGGCGCGCGCGTATTTTTTCTCGGCGCGCGGGAGGGGATTGCGGAACGCGCGGCGGAGAAGTTGAAGGAGAGATTTGAGAGATTAGAGATTGCCGGCTGCTACGCCGGCTCGCCTGCGCCGGAAGAGGAAAACGAGATTGTCGCGCGCGTGAACGCGGCGAACGCGCAGATTCTTTTCGTCGCGTACGGTCCGCCGAAGCAGGAACTGTGGATCGCGCGGAACGCGGCGCGGCTTCGTGTCTCGGTTGCAATGGGCGTCGGCGGCACGTTCGATACGCTGGCGGGCATCGTGCCGCGCGCGCCGCAGTGGATGCAGCGCGCCGGTTTCGAGTGGACGTACCGGTTGCTGCGCGAGCCGTGGCGCATCCGGCGGCAGTTGGCGATTCCGTACTTTATGTGGCTGGTAATGACCAGAAGGTCGGAGCACGAAAACAAATGAAAACCGCGAAAGGATCAAGTCACCCTGCGCGGTTTTCATTCATAGCGTGACTATCGCGCCCCAATAGTTTTCCTTCTTCGCGATCCTCACGTCCAGCGGCTCTCCGCCCACGCGTCCACAAACTTTGGCGCTGGCAATTCCGGCAGAAGCAAGCGCGACGGATACTGCGCGGAATGATACACCGTGTTCTGCGCGATGATCGGCGTCGTCTCTTCCCATACATTTCCGCCGGTGTTGTAATTCGGCGCCCACGTTGGAAACGCGCTGCTCGTGACTTCCAAACGCACGCGATGCCCGGCTTTGAATTGATGCCCGGTCGCCCACAAATCAATCGTCGCCTTGACGATCTCACCCGGCTTCACCAACTTGGGTTGCTCGTAACTCTCGCGATAGCGCAGGCGGACGATGCCCGCGTTCAATCGCTGCGCGTACCCGTCGGGCGCAACATCGGAGAGGCGCGCGACGAAATCCGTGTCGGTCGCGGACGTGCTGACGTACAGCTCTGCCGATAACAGCCCGACGACGTTCAACGGCGCGGCGAGCGGCTCGGTCGTGAAAACCAAAACGTCGTCGCGGCGCTGGATAGGACGCAAGTCCTCGTTCGTGCCATTCTGGAAATTCTCTTTCCAAAACGGCGTGGGCGCGGGACGTTCGGGATTGAACGTAAACGAGGATGCCGCGGACGAGCCGCCCGCGTCGCCGAGCGCGCCTTTGCCGAGCAGACTATTTGCCGGTCCGTTCGCGCCGAGCAGAAAGACGCGCGGCTGGCTTTCGGCAATCGGGAAGGTGTCGGTTTCGATCCAGCGGTTGGCGTCAGCCCCCATCAGGAACAGCCGGCAGCGCGGCTCGCGCGTGATGCCGTTGTCGATTCCCTTCAACCAGAAGTCAAACCAGCGGATCGCTTCTTTCGTCAGCGGCGCCATCGAGTGCGCGCCGTAATCGAAATCGCCGAGCTTGCTCGAATCGGTGGACAAGCGATGCGGCCACGGACCGACGAGCAGTTTCTGATTGCGCCGCACGTTCGGATCGGGATGATTCAGCGCGAGCGCGGGAAAATGATCGAGCGTGCCGCGCTGGTCGTCGTCGAACCAGCCGGTGACGTGATAGCACGGAATGATCGTCCGGTTCAGCACGCCCTCGTACCACAGGCGTTTGTAGTAATCGTCCAGACGATCGTGCCGGTAGTGTTCGTCTCGGAAACTCGACGGCAAGCCGAGGCGCGTCATCAGATCTTTCAGCGGCCGCACGTTGACCACCGACTCCCAATCGAGTTCTGCGATCTGTTCCTTGTTCGTTTTGCCGGACGTGAACAGCGTCCACATGCCCATGATCGGCATCGGCACGCCCGACCAGTAGATGCCTTCGCGGAACGGATGCATCGACGGCGTGCACATCAGGAACGCGGCGGCGTGATATTTCGATTGCAGGCGCGTCGGATAGATCTGCGTCCAGCCCTCGTACGATCCGCCGTACGTGCCGACCTTGCCGATCGACCAGGTCTGCGCGCCGCACCACTCGATGCTGTCGTATCCGTCTTCGATCTCCTGAAAGTACGGATCGAACACGCCCTCGGAATTGCCGCGGCCGCGCACGTCCATGTGGACGACCGCGTAGCCGGCTTTCGTGTACTCCGCGACGCGTTTGGTTCGCAGCGCGGTATCCTTGATGTACGGCGTGCGGTTGAGCAAAACCGGGAATGGACCGTCGCCCGCCGGGAAGAAAACGTTCGCGGACAGATTCACTCCATCGCGCATCGGAACTTTCACATCCCACAAGTACTTTTGGCTGGACAATTGAACCCCCACCCAACCCTCCCGCTTTGCAGGGGAAAATTGGAAAAAGAAAACGCCCGCGCTGTTTGGCACAGAACGGGCGAAACACTTTTGGATCGATCACGCATCTTCGGTTTGGAGTTTGTAGCCCTGCCCGCGCGCAGTGATAAGCCGCTGCGGCTTGCTGGGATTCTCTTCTACTTTTTGGCGCACCCAGCGAATATGCACGTCGAGCGTGCGCGTATCTCCGAGATAGTCCGTCTCCCACACTTCTTTCATCAGCGTCTTGCGCGTGATCGTCTGCCCGGCGCGGCTCATCAAAAGCTTCAGCAAGCCAAATTCCTTTGGCGTGAGCGAATAATTCTTGCTGCCGCGCGCCAACTTGTGTTTCTCCAGATCGAGCGCGAGGTGACCCACCGTGAGCAAGCGCGGCGGCTTTTCGTCGATCACGGCTTTGACGCGCGCCACCAGTTTACGCGCAACCACCGGCTTGGCGACGACGCCTTCCGGCGCGATGCCGCTTTCGATCTTGGCATTCGGCTGGGTGATGAGAATGATCGGCGCCGACGAAACGCCGCGGAGTTTCTTGCACAGACCTTTGCAGTTCAGGCGCGGCGAGGTCGCGTCGACGACAATCGCGTCCAGACGATGCGCCTTGGCGATCACATGCGCCTGACGGCCGCTGTGCGCCGTCAACACGGTGAATTCTTTTTTGCCGAAGAAGCCGGCATAGGAAATGGCTATCGCTTTGTCGCTGCCAACGATCAAGAGGGTCGCAGTCATCCATCGACTCCGCAAAGAAATCACCGGGGACAATTCCATTATACTCATATCTCTAAAGATTGGCAACCGACCTCAACCCCAATCCTCCGCTCCACGATTTCGGAATCGCGCCGCGCACCATCCCGAATCTGAAATCGAGAATTGAAATTGACCTTTGCGGATGTCGATGCTATAATCGCGCCACATTCAAATGAAGACATTTGTGCTTCTGCCGACGTACAACGAAGTTCAGAACTTGGGACCGCTGGTCCAACAGCTCCTGTCCCTTCCACTCGACGATCTAAACATTCTCGTCATCGACGATCATTCCGCGGACGGCACGGGCCGGGTCGCTGATGCGCTGCGCGACAAGAATCCCAATCGCGTTTGGACGCTCCATCGCCCCGGCAAGATGGGACTGGGCACGGCGTACATCACCGGCTTTCATTGGGCGCTCGAACACGGCGCGGACGCGATCGTTCAGATGGATTCAGATTTCAGTCACTCGCCTAACTACGTGCCGCAATTCGTCTCACAGCTCGGTAAATTCGACGTCGTCATCGGCTCGCGCTATGTGCCGGGCGGCAAACTCGATCCACGTTGGAGCGGCTGGCGTTACCTGCTCAGCAAATGGGCGAACAGCATCTGGGTGCGCTTGATTCTGGGAACCCAGGTGCGCGACGCGACCGCCGGCTTTAAATGCTGGAGCCGCCGCGCGCTCGAACGCGTCGCGCTGGGCGAGATTCGCTCGAACGGCTATATCTTCCAGGTCGAAATGGCGTACCTCAGCGAGAAACTGGGTTTCAGCATTCTGGAGTGGCCCATCTATTTCGAAGACCGGCGCATCGGCGAATCGAAGATGACGGTGCCGGTGAAAATCGAAGCCGCGTGGCGCGTCTTCCAGATGCGCCTGCGCTACGGCAGACTGAAAAAGATCTCGCGCGTTGAGTATCAGCGTGTCTCGGCGTGATGGTCTGATCGTCCTGGCTTTCTTCGCGCTCGCCGCGATTTTTTTTGCGCCGGTCGTGTTCGGCGGCGCGTCGCTCGTCCCCTTTGATAATCTCTTCCGCTTTCCGCCCTGGAGCGCGTTCGCCGCGCAGTTCGGCGTCACGACGCCGCACAACGAACTCGTCAGTGACTTGGTTCTGGAAAACTACGCGTGGAAGAAATTCATCGTCGAATCACTTCAAGCGCACGAGATTCCGCTGTGGAATCCCTATCTCTTCGGCGGCGTGCCGTTCCTCGCTGCCGGGCAAAGCTCCGCGCTCTATCCATTTAGCGTTCTGTTCTATATTTTGCCGATCGACCGCGCGTTCGGCATTTTCGTCGCGCTGCAACTTGCGATCGCCGCGCTGGCGATGTACGCGTTCGCGCGCGTCCTCGGGCTGAGCCGTTTCGCCGCGTGCGTCAGCGCGGTGGCGTACGCGTTCAGCGGCTTTATGCTCGTCAGCACGGCGTTCCCGATGATCGTCGCCGCCGCCGCGTGGCTGCCGGCGATCCTCGCCTGCGTCGAGTTGATCGTGCGCTCACGCGATTCGTCGCGCCAAGTCTTATTCGCGCTCGTCGGCGCGATCATCCTCGGCGTCCAATTCCTCGCCGGTCATATCGAGATTTCGATTTACATCCTGATCGTGACCGCGTTCTATGCGCTCTGGCGCGTCCTTGCCTCTCACCCCCTTCGCCCTCTCTCCTCTCTCTTGAGGGTGAACTCCGCGTCAGGGGAGGGGAGAGGGTTGCGGCATCTCCTCCTCATCGCCGCGATGACGGTCATCGGCGTCGCGCTGGGCGCGGTGCAGCTCATTCCGCTGTACGAATTGGTGCAGAACAATTTTCGCGGCGGCTCGGTGACCTACCAGGACGTGATCGGCTGGGCGTATCCTGCGCGGCAGATCATCACTTTCTTGATTCCCGATTTCTTCGGCAATCCAACGGCTCATTCGTACTTTGACGTTTTCGATTTTGCGACGCGCGCCGCGCCGAGCGGCACGATCTTCTGGGGTATCAAGAATTACGTCGAAGCCGGCGCGTATACGGGCATCCTGCCGCTGCTGCTCGCTACAATTGCCATCCTTTCGACAATTGGTTCACGCCGTTCGTCACTCGCCATTCGCCACTCGCCGTTCGTCACCCTCTTCGCCACACTCGCCATCGTCTCGCTGCTCTTCACGTTTGGCACGCCGCTGTACGCCGCGCTCTTTTACATCGTCCCCGGCTTCAATCAGCTACACACGTCGTTCCGTTGGGTGTTCCCATTCACGCTGAGCATCGCGGTGCTGGCAGGGATCGGCGCGCAAATTCTGGCGGACAGAACGGGCGAAAGGGAGACCGGGAGATCGGGAGAACGATTCCCCCACTTTCCCACACTCCCTCTCTCGCTTTCTGGAGTCGTACTGACCCTAGGCATCGGAATCTTCGTCGCGCTCGCCGCGTCCTGGCTCTTGCGCGATCAAACGCTCGCGCTCGCGGATCGGATTGTGCGCGCGTCGAATCTCGCGCAGCAAGCATTCGACGGCGGACGGATGTTTTATTCGTACGAGTTTCGCAACGTCGCGCTGTTCGCGGCTTTCCTGATCGGCGCGGGGATCGTCGTGCGCGCGTCGCGCAGCGCGCGGCAATTCCGCGGCGTACCGCTTTGGCAGCCGCTCGCGCTTATCGTCATCGTCGCCGATCTGTTCATCTTTGGCATGAACTTTTATCCGCGCGCCGATCCCAAACTCGCCGACTTTACGCCGCCGGCGGTCACGTTCTTGCAGCAAGATCAATCGCTCTATCGCATCACCAGCTACGATCTGCGCGACGAAAAAGTCTTCAATCCCAACGTCGGTATGCCCTTCCACCTCTCCGACATTCGCGGCTACGATTCGATCATCCCGAAGCAGTACGCGGAACTGATGGGTTTGCTCGCGCCGCAGGACGAATTGCTCTACAATCGCATCGCGCCGTTCTACAATCCCGAGCCGTTCGATTCGCCGATTCTCGATCTGCTCAACGTCAAATACGTGCTGACGACGCGTCCGCTGCCGAACGCGGGCTACACGCTCGTCTACGACAACGAAATCAAGATCTACCGCAACGACCGCGTCCTGCCGCGCGCGTTTATGGTTCCGCAAGCGCGCGTCATCCCCGACCGCGCCGCGCTGCTCGCCGCGATGAAGCAACTCGATCCGACGCGCGAGGTGCTGATCGAGCAGCCGCCCGCCCGCGCCGCCGCGTCGGGATGCGCGCTCGCGCCGGTCTCCATCGAAAAATATTCCGGCAACGAAGTGATCGTCAAGAGCGATCAAGCTTGTGCCGGCTGGCTGGTACTATCCGATTCGTACTTTCCCGGCTGGCTCGCCTACACAGACGCGCAGGAGACGCCGCTGTACCGCGCCGATTACAATTTCCGCGCGGTCTTTGTTCCCCCCGGCGCGCACACGATTCGTTTCAAGTACAGTCCGCTCTCTTTCCGCGTCGGCGCGATCGGCTCCTTCCTCGGCGCGATGCTGCTGCTGCTCGGTGTGGCGTACCTCGCCTGGCGACGCTTTTACCGCGCCGAGGAATCCTCGACGATGCAGACGGTCGCCAAGAATTCTATTTTGCCGATGGCAACCTCGCTGCTGATGAAATTGATCGATCTATCGTTCGCGCTCCTTTCCCTGCGCGTGCTGGGACCGACCGGCACGGGACGCTACGGCTGGGCAGTCACCGTCTGGTTCCTCGCGAACACGATCACCGATTTCGGTTTGGGCATCCTGGTCACGCGCGAGGTGTCGCGCGACCGCGCGCAGGCGAATCGTTACCTCACCAACACGGCGATTCTGCGCGTCCTCCTGTGGGCGATCGCACTGATTCCCATCGGCATTCTTGCCGCGACCTACGTCAACTTTTTCAATTTGACGCCGGACACCGCGCTCGCGCTGGGTTTGCTTGTCCTGGGGATGCTGCCGAATACGCTGTCTGCGTCGCTGGCATTTCTGTTCAACGCGTACGAAAAATTCGAGTACCGCATCGCGATCGATTTCATCACGCGCCTGCTCTCCGTCGCGCTCGGCGTGATCGCATTGGTCCTCGGCTACGGCTACCTTGGACTCGCGGCGGTCTCCATCATCACGAATCTGTTCACGCTGACCGCGTTCTACTATCTGGTGCGGACGACGCTTTTTGCGCCGCGTTGGGAACCCGACCGCGCACTGATCCGCTGGATGGTTTCGGAATCGTACCCGCTGATGATCAACAATCTGCTTTCGGGTCTGTTCTTCCGCATCGACGCGCTGATCCTCCAGCCACTCAAAGGCGATGCGGTGCTGGGCTATTACCAGACCGCCTACAAGTTCATCGACGCGCTGAATTTCATTCCGTCGAATTTCACCCTGGCGATTTTTCCCGCGCTGTCACGCTACGCCGCCAACTCCAGAGACGCGATGCTGCGCGCGTACGTCCTGTCGCTCAAGCTTCTGCTGTGGATCGCGCTGCCGATCACGGTGGGCACGATTTTCGTCTCGGAAGAATTGATCGGTATCTTCGGCGGCAGCGCATATTTGCCGGATTCCGCGATCGCGCTGCGCGTCCTGATCTGGTTCCTCCCGTTCAGTTTCATCAACAGCGTGACGCATTACGTTCTGATCGCGCTCGGGCAGCAGCGCTTCCTGACGAAGGCGTTCATCGTCGGCGTCGTGTTCAATGTCGCGGCGAACCTGGTGGCGATTCCACCGCTGGGTTACGTCGGCGCGGCGCTCGTCACGATTCTTTCCGAGATTGTCTTGCTGCTGCCGTTTTACTACAGCGTTCGAAAGAATCTCGCGGCGATACCGTTCGGGTCGATTATTTGGCGACCCGCGGCGGCGGCGAGTGTGATGGGAATTGCGCTTTGGGCTCTGTTGCCGCGTGCGGGGCTGATCGTTGCCGTGCCACTGGCGGGGATGCTCTATGCGGCTGTTTTGATCGCGCTCGGCGCGCTAGGGGACGACGAGCGCGCGCTGCTGCGGCTGCTCGTGCCGGTGCGCTGGCATCGGCTGGCGCGGATCGCTGAGCCGTAGGTGGCGCAATTCACCACAGGCATGCCCGGGGAAACACGCAGAATTTCACAGAAGGTTTTTCTTTTTCTGTGTGTTTCCGTGTGACGCGAAGCGGCGGCTAATTTGACATTGCCAAACTACACAGTCCGAACCAGCCGACGAAGGTCGGCTTTGTGCGGTTGTTGCTGCAACTTGAGTCGCCTGGGTAGATTTTCAAGCAACGTTCTATGCGCCGCACGCCTCTAAAAACGTTTGGATCTCCGCGTCGATCCGAATCCGCTCGCGATGTACCTCCGCGGTGGGCGCTTTGAGATTGTAGAGATCGATCAACTTGTTCAGCGCCGCGGCGCGGGCGCGGTACTGCACGCAAGTTTTCTCGCGCGCCTGCGCCAAACCTTCGCGCTCCGCAATCAGCTGATGCGCCGACAACTCAGTCGACCGCGCCCGCCGGTCGCGCTCCCACAGCGCCTGCTGCGCGAACCACGCGCGCAGGGCGTCCGACTCGCGGCGAATCTCCTTGTCCAACTCGATCCAATCGGGGGCGCTGCCCGCGTTTTGCAGCAACTTGTATGCCAGCCGCCAATCCGCCGGCGTGTACGGATTCTCGCTCAGATCGAGCGGCTTGCCTTTACCGGGCAGATGATCGAATTCGCCGCGCTCGATCGCATCGCGGATTTGTTTTTCGATCGCGCTTTCGCCCTTGCGCGCGGGACGCGGCTCAGCGTGACTCATGCTTCCTCTTGCGTGTAAAAGAATAACCCGACCTCTCTACGAGAAGCCGGGTTCCTGAATTCCTAGTAGCGGTCGCGGCCGCCGCCGCCTTCGCGGCGTCCCCCGCGCGCTCCCCCGCCTCCGCGTTCTTCGCGCGGCTTGGCGAGATCGACTCGAATCGTTCGCTCGTGCAGCGACTTGCCATTGACCTCGGCGATCGCTTTTTGCGCGTCCTCGTCCGTTGCCATTTCAACGAACGCAAAACCTTTGGAGCGTCCGGAATCGCGCTCGGTCACCAACGTCACAGAGGCGACATTCGCAACCCCCGCGAACAACTGGCGCAAATCCTCTTCGGTCGTTTGATACGCCAGATTCCCAACGAAAAGTCTCGTACCCATTCAAATCTCCTTTGCGTAAATGCAAAACAACGAACGGTTCTGACTGAAGGACGCGCGCCTGTCCGCGCTAGGATGGGTTCCCTACTACTCCTCATGATCCTGGCGCAGGCGCTGCATGCGTGCGCGGCGGCGACCCTTGCGTTCGTCCATACGGCGCTGTTCGCCTTTTGGAACGAACCAGCGGCGGCGGCGCAAATCTTTCATCACACCGCCGTCCATCACTTCTTTGTTAAAGCGACGGAGCAGACTATCGAAGGACTCGCCTTCTCTTAGCTTGACTGCCACGGGGCAACACATCCCTTCTGTTTATATTTTATCGGCGCCAACCCGCAAACAAACCGCCAAGCTCCCGCGGCTTGGCGCACGTTCTCCATACCTGGTGACGCTTGAGCGCCATAATACCATTCTCGCCAAGAATTGTCAAATGCAATTTGGATGAATGGGTCGCGTCGCCGCTCAGCGAGTCGGCAGCACTCCCAGGGCGATCGTTTGCCCCCACAGCCAGAATGGTCCGCTCAGTCCTTGCAAGTTGTTTCCATCGCCATTGCCCTGGACCAAGAACGTCCGCGCATTATCCCGGTACGTGTTGTTAGTTACCTGGTTGCTCGTCGAGTCCAGCAGGTGAACGGCAATGGAGTTCGATTGGAGCGTATTGCCGCACAAGCAATTGCCGGCGGAATGATAGTCCCCCGGCGGCAACCACGCGTACGCCGCCGTATCGTACGCTTCCGAGTAAAAATAAATTCCCTCGTTGCTGCTGATGATCTGATTGCCGGAGATGGTGTTGCTGCGGCTGTTCAACGAGATGATGCCGTGGTTGCTCATGCCAATGATCGTATTGTTCCGAATCTCATTGTCGTGCGCAAAGCCCAGCCAGACGCCGTCCAGACCGCCGCGAATCTGATTGTTGTTGACCTTGTTCCCGGTGCAGAAACTCAGCTCGACCGCGTTGTAGAGCACTGTGTTGATCGTGTTGCCAACGATGGAATTGTTGTTCCCGCACGGGAGCGCGTGCGCCTTGATGAAAACCCCGTTGCCGTTTCGCCCGGTCACCGTGTTGTTCGCCACGTTGATGTTATTCGAGCCGTCCTGCACAACGACGCCGCCCGCGTCGCAACCCCAGCCGACCGTGCCCGCGCCCCAGGTACATTTGCGGACATTGTCGGCGGTCGTGTTCCCCAACGCTTCGCTGCTCTGCGTGCGCAGGAAATTGATGCCCCACGCCGAATTGTCGGACGACGTGTTGCCGCGCACCGAGATGCCGCTGGAATACCGCACGTCGATCCCAATTGCCTGATGCAGCGTCGTATTGTTCAGGATTTGTGAATCCGTCGTGTTGTTCAGGCGGATGCCGCCGCCTTCCGTCATTCCGAGGAACTTGCCAAAGCGCGTGCTGGGATCAGTGTCATCAAAATTGTTCGAGCTGTCATTGTTCTGGATCACCAGATGGCTGCCGGCGTCGACGAAAATGCCGTACGCGAAATTCGAGACGCGGCAGTTGCGCACTTCAACGTACGCCGGTGACTGGGTGTCAAGCAAGCCGTACTTGCGAATCGCGACGCCATAGCCGGTGAAATTCGCGCCGCGGATGGAATGTCCCGCGCAATCGAAGATCACGTAACTCGTTTTGATCGTGATGCACTCGCCGCTCGCCGTCAGGTCCGCGCTCAAACGATAGTTGCCGGCTTGGTCGATCGTGTCGCATTGGGCGACCGCCGTCTGCGGCACCGGCGTTGGCGGACGCGGTGTGGGTGACAGCGTCGGCGGACGCGGCGTGGGCGAGAGCGTCGGTGTCGGTGAACGCGTGGGCGTGAGAGTCAGCGAGGGCGTCGGCGTCGCGGTCGGAGTGGTGGTATGGGTTGGGGTCGACGTGCGCGTGGGAGTGCGCGTCAAGGTGGGCGTCGCGGTGGGCGGCGTCGATGAGATCATCGCGATGAACGCGTCTGTCGCGTGCACTACCGCAGTCTGTTCCGCGACCACGCTCTGCACACGGTCGTACTGATCCATCAACAGCGCGAAGACGCCCATCGCGACGAGACCAACGACCAACGTCTCGATCACAACCAGAATAGGCAGTGCCTTGCTGCGTTTCGCGCGCGCTTTCGTCTGTGGCATCGCCGCAAATTCTAGCACAGCCAGCGCGCGGTGTCAATTCGTCTTATGGAACCGCCGCAACGACAACGGGCGAGGACGAAGCGCCTCGCCCGTATTTTTCCATGCTGCTAATTCTCAGAACCTTGCGAAGGTTTTGAAACCTTCGCAAGGCTGTCTTCGCTTAAATGAACAGCGGCGCCAGCACCAGCGTGATCGTCGCGAGCAATTTGATCAGCACGTGCACCGACGGACCCGCGGTATCTTTGAACGGGTCGCCCACCGTATCGCCGACGACCGCGGCTTTGTGCGCGTCGCTCTTCTTCGCCTGCACATTGCCCTGCTCGTCGCGGAACTCGCCGGACTCGATGAATTTTTTCGCATTATCCCACGCGCCGCCGCTATTGTTCATCACGGTCGCGAGGACAATGCCCGTGATCGTGCCGACCATCAGGAACGCGGCTTCGGCTTCGGCTTTGAGCAGTACGCCGACGAGAATCGGTGTGACGACGGCGAGCAGACCGGGCATCACCATCGCGCGCTGTGCGCCCGCCGCAGTGATCGTCACGGCTTTGGCGTAATCCGGCTTGTTCTTGCCTTCCATGATGCCGGGAATCTCGCGGAACTGCCGCCGCACTTCATCGATAATGAGTTCCGCCACCTGGCTCACCGCGCGGATCGCGAACGACGAGAAGAGGAATACCAACGCCGCGCCGAGCATCGCGCCGACAAACACTTCCACTTTGCCGAGGTCGACGATATGCGCGGAGGCGATTTCCACCGCGCTCTTGCCCAGCGCCGCGCGCACGAGCTGCACCTTGTCGAGGTACGCGCTAAACAGCAGGAACGCCGCGAGCGCCGCGGAACCGATTGCGTAGCCCTTCGTCAACGCCTTCGTCGTATTGCCCGCCGAGTCGAGCGCGTCGGTGCCCTTGCGGATTTCCTCCGGCGCGCCGGACATTTCGACGATGCCGCCGGCGTTATCGACGATCGGTCCGAACGTGTCCATCGCGAGAATGAACGCCGCCGGCATCAGCATACCCATCGTGGCGACCGCGGTGCCGAACACGCCCGCGACGTACGCGGTCACGCCGAGCGAAGCCGCCGCTTGCGAGCCGAGATAGAACGAGGCGATCAGCGCAGCGCCAACCGCAACCACCGGCGCAGCGGTGTTCTCGAAGCCAACCGCGAGACCCGTGATGATGTTCGGTCCCGCGCCGCGCAGCGACGCGTTCGCGATACTCTGCACCGGCCGCCAGCGCGATTCGGTGTAGTACATCGTAATCAGAAAGAACGCGACGCTCGTCAGTAAGCCAACGACGCCAGCGTAGAAGAAGAACATATTACCGAGCAAGGTCGTGACGACAAAATACAGCGCCGCCGCGGCGAGCACGACCGTCAGCGCGAATCCGCGAAACATCGGGTTCATCGGATTTTCGCCGGTGTTCAATCTTAACCCAGGCAGCGAAGTCGTCGCCCACACGCCGACGATGGAGGCGATCAGCCCAAACGCGCGCACGACGAGCGGGAAGAAAATCCAATCAGGATTCTTCGTCACCGCGAAGATCGCGACGCCTAAAATCATCGCCCCAATATTTTCCGCAACGGTCGATTCGAACAAGTCCGCGCCGCGACCGGCGCAGTCGCCCACGTTATCGCCCACGAGGTCGGCGATCACGCCCGCGTTGCGCGGATCGTCTTCGGGAATGCC
>JBBIJS010000048.1:0-5997 GCA_037445855.1 Chloroflexota bacterium
CGCCGTCAAGATAAAGAGAAATGGGTAGAAATCGAGAGCGTAACGAAATCCAAACTGGACCCATCCATTGCCATAATAGAACATAAGCGGGACGAGGATAAGCCCAATAGCAAGCCACGCCGCTCGAACTAGACGTTCACGTCGATTCGCGGCAAAAGCATAGATGAATGCAGGGGTCGTCAGAAAGATGCTTAGACCCCAGGGCGATGGATAGATGTAGGGGAACTGAAGCACCGGCGCTGAGAAACTGGGGTAGGGCAGAGGAGTTGCTAGAAGGAACGCATAGAGATTCTTCGGAATATGTGCCACGCTGAATAACCCTAGCTTGAGCGCCGCGACCAGATCAGCATTGCCTGTCTGCGCAACCCCATATCCCGTTTCAAACGGATTGCCAAAGCGAGCGTAGTTGTAATATAGAAAGAACGCGGCGGGAATCGCCAAGCCAACGAGCAACTCCAAACTCACCCACGCAGTTCGGCGGAGCCATCCGCTTGTGCGAGGTATGAGCAACCATACGAAAAAAGGGAGTGACAATATCGTCATACTTCGCGCAAGGAATGCCAATCCTAGCCACAAACCGATCAGCGGAATACGTTGCTGCGACAGCACTTCGTTGATCGCAAGAAGAAGAAAGGTTATTGCGATAATGTGAGCGAGAAGCCAACTCCGTCCATTCGCCAACACGGAAAGATAAATGGTTCCACCGAAGAATAGCACAAGCAACGGTCGGCGTAATTCTCGCGCGATCCCGAGCCGTTTGAGAAGCAAGAACGCGAGCAGAATGTTCGCCAAAGTGAAAGGGTAAGCCAGCGCGACATCGTCAAACGCAGTACCGAAAACGCTGACCAACGGCGCCATCAAAATTCCGGGCATTGGCGCAAGGGAAAGGTACGTGGTGTTTCCCCAAATTACCTTGTCGAAATAGTCAGCCGGCAAATCGTTCACGCTAAACGTTCCGTGAATGAACGCGTTGGATAGAAAAGTGAAATAGCGATAATCCCTGCCAAAATATAAGAGACTAAGCGCCAATACAGAAAGAATAGCGACAGCCAATGTCAGGCGACCAATGAACGCGATGCTGAAACGCAACCGGTCGGGCAAGCTAGGGGCGCCGGTGTTTTCAGCCAGGGTAAAATGCCGCGAGGTCCTCATCCTATCAACTCCGTTTGATTCACCCACCCACGACTCTCATTGCGTCACCTCGTACAATGAGGCGGCGCGTCCCAGCGCATCATAGAATTCGGCGACGCGCACAAGACCGGGAACCGTTGCACGCTGCAGGTACAGATCGGTCAACGCCTTGGGATGATCGGCTTCCAAGATCAAATAGCGCGCGTGGTATTTGCCCGCCGCAGCAAAGATCGCGTCGAGGTTGTCGGTTGGAATCATTATGGCGCGGCGGTGACTGAGGTTGTAGAACGTCGGCGCGTCGACGACCATCACGCTGTCGTCCGGGCGCGCGTTCTGATCGAGCCAACCGGCGATCTGCCGATAATGCGCATCGCGCTGATTCCACAGCGGAATGTCGGTGGGCGCGCTGACGATCGGCACAATGCCTTGCGCGTAAAGAAAAATACTGAAGCAGATCGCCAGCGCAACAAATCCGCTGCGGAAGAAGACGGACGCCTGCGCCGCGTTCCAGGTCTTGCGTCGCCGCGCCACCCATTCGACCACCGCGTCGATTCCCGCCGGCGCGGCAACTGCGAGGAACGGCAGCAGCGCCGTTGCCGAGTGCAGCATACTTCCGCGCGGGCTAGGGAAGGTGAAGATGAGTACCATCGCCAGATACAGCAGCGCGGCGTAAATGAAGAACGGCAGCATTTCGATGCGGCGGCGAAGACGCCACAAGCCGACGACGGCAAAGGGCGCAAGAAATATTTGCAGCGCGCCGAACGCGACGACCAGCGCATCGAGAAACGCGGCGTTGAACTTGGATTGGATGATCGCGCCGATGCCGGTCGCCAGATATCGCGCGGGCGTGAGGTCGTCGGCGAAGCGGAACAGTTCGTCATAGTTGGTGAGCCAAAGCGTCTTGGTCCCCGCGCTCGGATAGGGCGTGCCTACGGCGAGATAGTTGCGGAGGAACCATGGGGACATGACGAGCAAGTAGCCCAGTAAACAGTAAATAGTCAACAGTCCAACCGCGCGGAATGTCCGGGTCGGTCTGTGAATCAGCAACGCGAGTGGAACCACGGCGAGGAGCAGCACGCCGTCCGCGCGCGAAAGGTGGCTGAGCGCGGCGAGCGCGCCTGCCGCGACAAAGTAGCCCGCCGATCTGGTTTCGATGCCGCGCGCGGTGACGTAGAGGCAGACGCTCGCCGTAAGCGCGAAGGGCGTAAAGTTATCCGGGCTAACCCAGTAGATCGTATAGAAACCGCTGAACGCGGTGAAAATGGCGGCTGCCCAGGCATAATCGTCCCGTCGAAAAATTCTGCGGCTGAGGTAAAAGGCAAAGAGCGGCAGCAGGGAGGACAGGAGAATAAATGGAATTTGCGCGACGCGGTACGAGACGCCGAATAAAATGAAGAAGGGCGCAATCAGGATCGAAGGCAGCGGCATCCAATACAGATTACTCGGATGCGGCAAGCCCGCCGGGTTATCGAGATAATTCCACAGGACATCTTCGACGAAACCGCGTCCATGCGCGAGGTTGTCGGCGACGTGGATCGCGTACGACGCGTCCATATAGCCGGTTTGCGTGAGCGGCAGCGCGGTGGCAATACGGAAGATAAAGACTAGCACAAACAAGATAGCATAGGGAGAGCGGATCTTAATCATTGACAACATTCCTATGATTTTGAACGGTCACGGTGTACCCATAAATCAATGCAATAATAATTGGAAGCCAGAAAAAATAAACTTCGTTATCCACAAAGATTCGAGTCAAAAACATGGCGAAGTTGGCGGCAACCAACACGCCGGTTAGAATCCGAGTCTGACTTTTCGTCCTATTTCCTTCAACAAGCCATGCGACAATACTCAAAAGTGGGATAATCAAAATGGTGAAATCGTAACTCCAACAGAAAGGTGTGGTGATAAGTGATACTAACAATGTGACATCGACAATCCTCTGTGTGTTCACATTTATCCTATAGCGCCACCAAAACAAAATCGCCAAAGGCAAAACGATGCAAGCTATCAACTTGCCCACCGACCATCCCCATAGCAACTCTAGTACGCCGCTCAGAGTTGGAACTTGCCATCCGAATAAATTTCCGTTTATCGTCGCCGAAAAAAATTCAAAGACAACTGTAGGACGAAGTACAAGCGCAATTGCCGTCAACCCGCCCAGTGCAATCGCGAAACCGGTCAAAACGCGCCAACGCCGACGCCATATCGAATCGAGGAGTAAAATGGGTAGAGCAACATACACAACTTGGGGCTTGATCGTCGCCAAGACGAGCACCGCCCCAGCCAAGCCATCTTGTCGTTTTTTCATCAAATAGAGAAAGCCAACCAGCCCTATCAACACCAGAAAATCTACGTTCCCCACGAGAAGCAACGTCGCAGTAGGCGAAAAAATAAATAGAATCAGAACGGCAATCCACGATTGTTGTTGGATTAAATATCTCCGTGTATCAAGTCGCCACAACAAAACCACGCTGGCAAAACCCATCGCTATGTTCGACAACACCCACCACCACGCCGCTCGGTCAAAAGGCACGAGTGCATATGGCATCAGCAAAACAAACTCCCAGGGTGGATTTCGCGCCAAGATCGCATAGTCGCCTTGCCAGGTTGTGAGCGCATTCTCTACTTTTAGGATTTGCCCGGGATCCGTGTAGTTCTCGCCACGCGCAAGCATATAGCTTGCGCTCCAATGAGCCACGAAATCACCTCTACCGAAAGGCGGCAAAAGAGGCGCTGGCAGAAATAAAAGCACTGACATAGAAGATATTACGACAATTCCACTGATAATTTTTGTGACTCGCATTGGATTGCCCTCGGCGATTGCGCCGGTTCTTCGCAAAACATCGCTATCGTAAATAGAATCAAGATGAAACCAATATGATTGTCGTTTAACACGTGCGAGAAATATCCCATTCCGCCAAGCAATAACGCATAGGAAAACCACATCTGTGTGACCGTGTTACTGCGAATCTGACGCCACATTAAGAAGAAGAGCAATGGCAAGCCAATGATCCATTGTAATATCTCGAATGGTGAATGAAGCGCATTTGACGGCAGCCATCCCAGCGCTTGCATCAAGATATTGAAACCATAACCATAGACAGGATAGGGCGCAATGGCTGACGTGCCATTCGGGTAAAACCATACATCATCGATAAACGCCCCAGGGTTCCAGAGAATAAACGGAAGAATGATGATCGTGATCGTCGCGCCCAACGGGAGCAATCGCCGCACGATCTTCAACTTGTTGTCGTACATCCAATTGACCAATCGGGTCGTCGGCGGTTGAAAAATATAGAGCGCCCAAAACGGAATCAGAAACCAAGCCGTCAATTTGCTAGCGCAAGCGAGACCCAGTACCAGTGCTGACCAAGCTACTCGTTTTTGCCGCATTAACTCGATAGCCAACACAATCCAGAAAAGCACAAAGACATCATTTCGCCCTTCCGCAAAGAACGTTACAAAAAACGGATTGAGCGCAACGAGCAAGAGCAACGCCATGCGCTGATTGAATTTGCTAACCCAACGCGATAATACAAATAATAATCCGAGAAACATTCCCAGGAATACAAAGCGTATATCAAACCAGCCAATTAGCCTTTCTGAGAGGAGATAAAATGGAATTTGAGATAGAAACATAAACGGTAGATAGGCATTGTGATATAGCGCTGGGTTTTGCTCTACACCGCCGAATTTAAATTCCCAATTGACCAGCGGCGTCTGTAAATAATTCTCAACGTATGGGTTTTTCCCAGCGAGAATGAATTTGGCTGATTCCTCAATTTGGATTGCCCCATCGTGGATGTATGCTGAAGGCGTGGTCTGACGACGGAGAATAATTCCACCCACAGTTAAGCCAATCGTAAAAAAGCCAACCAGTACAGCCAAAATAAAAAATTTTACAAAGGACTGTATACGCGGCGATGCAAACTTATCGACCAGCGCATAGATGAGAAACAGTCCAAATACAAAAGTGACCAGTAGCGGCAGGTCAAGAAACCGCAAAGCAAGTCCACCAAACAGCGCCAGGAATACCTGCACATCAATTGACCACTCTAAGAGATTAGATTGCTTTGCTTCCATGTCATTTTCCCGGATGTAGAGATCCCATAAATCCGATAACTGTGGCGATCAAAGGATAAAAGGCAAAACGTTGGACGTGACTTTTAATTTGATCGTAGATATCTTATCGTCGCGCTCGTCGAAATGACGAGAATGCGTAAGGTGGATTCTTCTTCACCGGGAGAATCGCACGCGCAGCAGTGTATAGATTGCCTCGATTCCATCAACCCACGATATCTTCTTGCCTTCGTCAGCGCGCCGCGGGTTGTACGAGATCGGCACTTCGATGATTTTCAGCCCGGCTTTTGCCAGATGCCCAGTGATCTCCGGCTCGAAATCGAAATGGACGCAGCGCAGCCGCGCGCCTTGCAGCGCGTCGCGGCGAAAGACCTTGTAGGCAGTCTCCATATCCGTCAGCCGCACGCCGAAGAGCAAGTTGGTCAACCCGGTCAGGACCCCGTTCGCCAAGCGCGTCCGGCGCGGGATGCCGCGATTACGCGAGTTGAGAAAGCGCGAACCGTACACCACGTCGGTCTTGCCGGCGAGGATCGGCTGGAGCAGGCGACCGTACTCGTTCGGGTCGAGTTCGAGGTCGGCATCCTGAATGAGAATCACATCACCGGTCGCATGGTATAGCCCCAGGCGAATCGCCGCGCCTTTGCCGAGGTTGATTGGCATTGAATAGACGCGGAGCAATTCCGGGCGCATCTTGCGGTGCTCTTCGATGATCAGCGCGCTGGCATCCGTCGAGCCGTCGTTCGCGACGATGATCTCACGCTCGACGCCGTCGAGTTTCACCGCGAC
>JBBIJS010000048.1:6097-13899 GCA_037445855.1 Chloroflexota bacterium
AACGCGGCGACCTGATCAAACTTGCGCTGCCAATCAACGGTTTCAGCCCAATGTCCAATCACGACGCGGTTGCCGGCATGTGCCGCGATATAATTGCCGGTCTCGTATGCGCCGAGTACGACATCGGCGCGAACCGTATTCGCGCGGAGCCAATCGACCGCGGCGATTTCATCGCGCGAACGAAAAAGTGGATACGGTTGCTGAAGCGCAGCGGTCGCCGAAACACTCGCAAGAATATAAATGTTCGACAAACTGGCGAACAGGAGGAATGCGGCAATCACTATCCGTTCGAGACCAGCCACTGAATAGCGTGGCAGTGATGCCAACAAGCGGAATCCGCGCGTCTGGGTGAGCCAAGGCAACGCTATCTCGCACAAACCGACCGCCGCGAGAATCGCCAGTGGAACTTGGACCCCTTCGACGAAGCGGCGCTGTGAGTTGAGCGGCGCATAGACCAGTATCGCCCCAGCCAGGAGCCAGATCCAAAGAAAGGCGTACTCACTGCGCGCGCGTCGCAGCGCGAGCAACGCAAACGCCAACAGCACTCCGTAGGCGACAAGATAGTGGGGCAGCGGCGGCGACAATGTGATCGACTGCGCGTCCCAGGCGCGCATCACCGGGTTCGTCGCCAGCGTGAGCGCATAGTACACCACCAGCGGCGCAGGAATCGCCGCGGCAATCACGACACGCCACGCTTCGCGCCACAACACACGCTGCGCCCGCACCGCCAAGTACATCCAATACAGTCCGAGCGTCGCGGCGATCTGGTAAATCAGAAAGGGATAAACTATCGTGAGGGCGAGGTTGAGAAATCCCGCGCCCACAGCATACAACCATTTGCCCGACGGAGCAAATGATCGGAGCATTACCCAGAAACTGGCAAGGATGAGCGCAGTACCGAGCGCGACGTGAGGAAACGTGAGTGCAGTGAAAAAGAGGTGCGCCTCCGGCATCTTGAAATCTACCGGGAACCAGCCGAGCCAGTAGGGTTGATCGAGCAGAAACAATGCCCAGCCCAAACCGGAACCAAAGACGGCAAGTAAGTACGCCGTCCAGCGAGTGCGCGGTTCGCGCAAGAAATTCGCGATGAACCCGAATGTGACGAGAAACAAGATCAGGTCGGAGGTGATGCGCGCCAGATGCCACATCTCATCGATCGTCACGCCGAGCCATTGGGCGAGATGCCCCAAGAGCAGATAGAATCCGCCGAGGAATGCTGGTGCGTGCTCCTCCGTGGTAAATGGAATCGTGTACAACCAATTCCCGTCATAGCCCTCCAGCATTTTGGCAAAATAACTTTGCGAATCTTCCGGGTTCATGATGACGCCGGTGAACGCGGTCCCTGGACGCGCCAACGCATAGCCGAGCACGTACGGAATCTGCAACAGCGCCGTTGCAAGCAATGCGATCACGAGCGCGATCAGCCAATCGCGTCGCGCGACGAAGAGATCAAGACGCCACATTCTACCCATTGACTTCATGTTCAAACTAATCTAAACTAATACCAGAATCAAGGGAAGATAATCAACCGTTTCGTCACAGGGGTTTTTCATTGCGTAGAGTAATCGGTGGTGTCCTGCTGACCATCGCCGGCGCCATTCTTGTGCACGAGATCATATCAGCGTGGCCGTACATAATCACATATGTTCCCGGCGACTATGCGTACTTCCTCGGTTGTGGACACGCCCTCCAAGAAAGAATCTACCATTGCTTTTATCCTCTTCCAGCAGTACTTCTGATCTTCCTGCCCTTGTCCTTCTTGCCAACGTGGTTCGCGCTTGTTTGGATCCTCCTCCCGTTTATTTTTGTTCTGTGCATATTTGGTAAGAAGGGAATCGCCGTGTGGCTTTCGTATCCATTTCTTGTTCAAGCCGCGTTTGGAGAATTGGAAGGACTGTTATTGCTTCCAATCTATTGGCTCATCCAAGACCACACTATCCTTGCCGGCATTTCTGCTGCGTTTCTTACACTCAAGCCGCAGCTCGCTGTGTTTCTTGTCCCTTTCATGGTCTACCGTTGGTTCAGCAAGCGCAACTGGAGATCACTCGTCTTGTTTCTTGGAGCACTCTTGGTCCTCTACCTGCCTGCTTTCCTTATCGATCCATTCTGGCCAAGCAAAATGATTGTTGCGGATCAGGTGCGCGTAAACGAATCGATCCAACTGACACGCGGCGCGACGCTGTGGGGCTGGTGGTGGCATGGCGGTTGGACCATCTGGGTGTTGCCGCTTCTGGTCGCGGTTACAGCCGCACTGAGTCTACGCGCGTTCGGCAAAGAAGAGAAACAAACGCGCGCGATGTACCTGCTCGATCTCATACTCGTCCCGATCCTCTATGCGGTCAGCTTTGTTACTGCGATACCAACTCTCAAAAAGTCCACACTCCATCTCCTCGTCTACACGATTGTCTCCTGGATTGCTGTCGGGTTTGATATCCTCACGCACGGTTGGGGCGGCGTGTACGTCCTCATCCCGCTCGTCGCGCTCCTGCTGCTCGCAATGGATCCCAACCCGATCATCCTATCCATCCCCACAGGAAGAACTGCGCGCTGGCGTAAAGCGTGAGCGCAAACGATGAATAAATAACCGCGCGCTGAACCCACGCGTTCTCACCCCACTTGCCGAGCAAAAGGAAAACCGGAAAGAGGGTCAGCGCGTAGCGCGACATTGAATTGAGCGGCTGCGTCTCGACGAGGCGCAGCGTCAGCACGACTAAACTCGCGGCGGCGAACAGACTATACGTCATAGGCAGCTTGCGCCACCCGATCACCAGCAGAACGATGAAAATCGTGGTGACCGCCCAGTTCAAGACATCCGCCGCAATAAAGTGACCGGAGACGAGCGTTTGCAGCGCGTAAAAATAATTCTCCCAGGGCGAAACCAGTCGCGCGTTGAGACTTGGCTCCGCGAGCGGAATTAGCGCCGCGTCGCCGCCCACGCCGCGGATAAAGAGGTACAGTCCCATCGCTCCCGCTGCAAGTGCGAGCGAGACCAACCGCGCAAATTTCTTGTCGATCGGGTACGCCGTCCACAGCGCATAGACCAGCGGAACAAAAAGCGCAATGCCTTGCAGCCGAATGAGGATCGCGCAGAAACTCCAGAACCCCGCCCACAACCACGCGCGTCGTTCCATCGCCCGCAACGCGAGGAGGGCAACCAAGAAGAAAAGCGATTCGGTGTACGCGCTGAAAAAGAAAAATGCGGTCGGGAAAATCAGGAGAAAAGCGGTTGCCCGAGCCGCAACTGAAGCATCGAAATGATCGAGCGCGACGTGATAAAAGACGACGAGCATCGCAATCGTCGCCAGATTTGAAATGAGCAAGCCGGCGAGAAAATAGTTGCCCAGCAGCGCGCCGCCAAGTCGTATCAGCGCGGGATAGAGCGGTGGAAAGTGCACGTCGCCGTCGATGCTTCCGTATCCCCGCTCCGCGATTGCCACGTACCAGTTCGCGTCAAACCGCTGCCACAGCGCGAGGAGCAGGTTGGTCTCTGCCGCCACGCCTCGATACGGAAAGATCTCTTCGACCGAGTACGCCGGCGGATCGAGCGTGCGTCCGGCGTACGCGCCCGACACCGCACGTCCGTCGCGCAGCGACCACACGCTGCCGGTCTGCGCGTCCGTCACGGCATCCGGCGCGCTCGCACGAAAAGTCAACACCGCACCATCAACCTGACGCGAGTACGCGTAGCGCGCGCTCGTCGACAGATCGAATGACGCCAGCACCGGCGCGCCGGAGAGATCGAGGTTCTGGACGGCTGTCGGCAGCAATACCGCAACCAGCAACGACCAGAGTGTGAGCGCGACGCGCGCGATGAGAAACGCGCCGATGCTCCACCGCAGCGCTTTATCGTTCAAAAAGATAGACATCCAAGTCATTGTATCGTTCCAGCGAGACGCGGTGAAAATATTGATCCATCCACGCCAGATTCTGCTGCGGCTGCCCTTGCGCCGCAGCGTCGTCGATGGCGTTTTGAAAAATGACGAACCAGACGCGCGATTTGTTCGCCGTCGCCGCTGCGAGATTCGTCGCATACAGTCCAAGCGCTTGCTGCGTTGGGTACGCCAGCGTGTCGCTGCCCGCGCCGGGCGGATCGGCGATGAACGTTTGCGGGAGCGCCCGATCGTAATAGGTCATTGGGAAAAACGACAGCTTATTGTCGTGGACAATGGCATCCGTCGGCAGCGCGCGCGCCTTTAGTTCTTGATCGACTTGCCGAAAGGGCGAGCGCGGAAAGTCGGCGTCGGTGTAATATGCCGGTAACGTCACGAGCGCGAGCGCGCCAAACGCGAGCGCGGCAATCTCGCCGGCGCGGCGCGGCATTCCAACCAGCGTCCAGCCGACGAGGATGGCGTACCATAGGAACGCCGGCATCAACGCACGCGTAATATACACCGAGCGCCACTGCGAAATGGCAAAGACGAATGCAATCGGCGCGACCGCCATCACCGCGACGAAGAGCAAATTCGTGCGCGCGACTTTAGCGAGAGTCCGCGCGCGCCGCGCGCTCTCAAAGACGGCGAGCGCGGGAAGGACGAGCGCGCCGAAAAGCAGAATCGGCAACAGCGCGGCGGGCGGCGCGGCGTTATCGAAATCGAACGCGAAAACAAAGAGCGTTTGAACGAGCGTCGCCAGCGTCGGCGGCGGAACCCAGTACGCCTGCGCGATCTTGCCAAATTGACTCGGCAAGAAAACCAGCCACGGCAGCCACAGCACGAGCATCGCCGCGCCGGCAAGAAGGGTGGCGCGTAACAAGTGGGTCGCGCGCGTCCGCGCGGCGTCGAGAACCACCCACGCGCCCAGCGCGGCAAACTCGACGGCGGCGAGGTTGTGACTGTAGAGCGCGCCAGCCCCGGCAAGCACGAGCGTGAGCCACCAGCGCGCCCGTCCGGTCTGCCAGAATCGCACAAAGCCGTAGAGCGCGAGCGCGCTCCAGAATCCCAACTGCGCGTACATCCGCGCTTCTTGCGAGTACGCGATGTGAAACGGCGCGAGCGCGCAAACCAACGCGCTCGCCACCGCGACGCGCGGACCGAACAACGCGCGCGCCGTCTGGAACACCAGCGGGATCGTCGCGACGCCAAAGCAGACCGAAAAGAATCGCGCGGCAAAGACGCTATCGCCGGCAGCGTTCAGCCAGAGATGCAGCGAGAAATAGTAAAAGAGCGGATGCACGTCGGCTGCCGCGCCGCCGACCTGCGTGAGCGTTCCGGTCAGCATCTCGGCGAACGAACGCGCCGAGTACAGAATCGCAAACGCTTCATCGTACCACAAGCCGCGTGCGTTCAAGTAAAAGACGCGCAGCGCAAATGCCAGCGCCGTGATGAAGAGGATGGCATAGCGTGATTTCGGCGAGAGCATCAGACCTCTTGCCTCGGCGGCAGACGATCAATGCGAATGGTTTGCCAGAGATAAACCGCAAGCGATAGAAATGGCAGCGCCAATCCCACGACCAAGTGCTCGGCGTTTCCGCGCAGAGTTATCAGAAAGACAAACCAGGGCAGAATCAACAGTCCCAACCCCGCGAGCGCTGCCCGGCTCTTCTCTCCGTCCCGCAACCACGTCCCCAGCCACAGCGCCCACGGAATCAGCAGCAACAGTTGGTCCGGCGTGCCCATGCGTCCCGCCATCAGCGTCGAGACCAGCGCGGCTAAACCAATCGTCGTTTGAAACTTGGACCAGGAATTATCGAGCGCGCGCGCGGCGTGCGCGCATAACCAGCCGAGCAAAGCGAGACTCGCCGCCACCGTGAAGACCCAACTCCAGCCACCGCTAAAAATGTACTCGGCGAGAATCTGAACCGGCGGACCGACCGGCTCATACTGCGCGTATCGGCGAATCCCTTCCAAGAAATCCGAGAGCCACGTCGGAACCAGAAGCACGGCGACGCCGGCAAACACGCTCAGCGCGCCGAGCGCGCTCGCTACAATTTTCAGGCGGCGCTGCCGCCACGCCCAGATCAGCACGATCGGCGTCAGCAGGATCGCCGGCTGCGGCTTGATCGTCGCGAGCGCCAGCAGGATGCCGGCGGCAACCTCGGCGTTTGCGCCGATTGCCCACAGCGCCATCGCAATGAAAAAAAATGACGCGAGAGTGATCTGCCCGTTGAAGATTCCGCGGACGGATGGATAAAAGAGCAATGCGCTGAACGGCAGCGCGACGAGTAGGAGCGGGCTCGTAGGAAGACGATAGAAATGAATCAACGCAACCGCGCCGCCAAAGACCGCCAAGACCAAGAGCGCCATCCAGCCGGCTTGCGCCAGCGCATACGGCAGCGGAACGAAAGGGGCGATGAGGAAAATCACATAGAGCGGATATGCAAACGCGACCTGGTCCTCGCCGGGGAGCGCGAGCCGACCGTACATCCCGATTTGAATTTCACGCGTGACCGCGTCCGAATAGGGATTCTCGCCGCGCAGCAATAGCGCACGCGCGCCTGCCCAGCGCGAATAAAAATCGTTCGCGCCGAGCACGTGACTCGTCAAACCGGCATAGACGCCGAACGCCAAAAGCGCGTACAGCGCAAGGACAAACAACGCGACGACCACGACGCGATTGCGCGAGCGCGGGATGGCATTCATCTACGGTGTCGCTCGCGCGGCGATCTCGTAGACGGCGTACTGATCGTCGGCTGCGCCTAACAACGCCGGCGCGCCGCCGCGCGTGACGATTTGGAAGGGCGTCTTGCCGTACACTTGCGTCGAATCACGCGAGACCAAATCGCCCAGCTCCGTCATATCGTCGCTGCCAATCGGGTCGTAGCCGGTTTGCAAGAGGTAATCCAGCCCGGCTCGACCGAGCAGAATGTGGGTATAGCCCGCTCGGCGCAGCGCCGCCGCGAGCGAATCCGCGTTAGGATATTGCGCCCGCAGACGCGCGAACGCGTCGAGGATCGCGTCGGGCTGAACCGCGCGGCGCGCGTAATAGCTGCGCGGTTCCCAGAGAAACAGTGTCTTGCTGTCCGCCGGCAGATTTTCATTGACAAACCGCACCGCCGCGTAATAGCCGCCCAGCTGACGCGCCAGGTACTGCTCACGCGACTCGAACCCTGCCAGATACGTGAAGGCGTTTTCGGACGCAAAGCCGATGCCATAACTGAGCGCGGTCAACCCTAGGACGAGCACGACCAGCAGGCGCGCGAATCGCTGTAATGAAAACTGTGGCAGGTCGAACGCTGCCAGCCGATCGAATGCGACGGCGGCGGCAAGCGCCAGCGTCGGAAACGCGGGAAAGAGCAGGCGCGTCTGAATCAGCAACTTGGTTTCCGCGACGCCGAAGAGCCAAAAGAGGTACAGGCTCGCGGAAAAAACGAGCGTGTCGCGCAAAACGTTGTCGTGCAGTCGAAAAATCGTCAGCGCCAAGAGCGGCAGCAGCGCGAGCAGCAGCGGTCCGATCGTCGCGTCGTAGTTCACCGATCCCTCGCGTCCCAGAATCGTCGCGTCCCACGGCGCGGTCAAGAGTTGCAGCGGCGCGTTCAGCAGCCCGGCGCCAAATCGACTGAACTGCTGAGCGCGCAACGCGTCCCAGTACGGACCGCCGAAGACGAACGGGTAGACCGGGTTGCCGGTAAAAATCCAATTTCGCAGATACCACGGCGCGGCGAAGAGCGCAGCAAATGACAAATAACTAACGACGGAGGACGGAGGACGAAGGACGAAGGACAAACGCCGCCAGGGAATGATAAGAAGCAGCAGCGCGATAGGGACGATGACTGCCGTGTACTTGACGCCCATCGCCAAGCCGGCGCACGCGCCCGCGAGCGCGAACCAGCGCCAATCGTTTGCTTCGCGCGCGATCATCACCGC
>JBBIJS010000049.1:0-13747 GCA_037445855.1 Chloroflexota bacterium
TTACATCATTTGCAATTGACTTTTCCAACATTTCGGAATATACTAGAGCCATAAGTTTGCGGTAAGGAGATGTTGCCCCATGAATGGTGTAGCCGCCCGAGCCGACCGGGCATTCGATAGAACAGGAATTATCAAGCACTAGACGCGCGTCGCGTTTGGTGCTTTGCTTTTTTCCCGTCGCAACGTCTCAACACCATGCGTCACTGACGAGTCGGACTGGGGCGAACGCCCCCAACTTTAGGTCAGGAGGATCTGAATGGATTCCAGCATGATCGGCAAGATCGAGAAGGCAAAGCGGTATGCCGCGGAAGCGGACCGCCGCGTTGCTTTCACGCAGTTCCGCGTCACGCTCACCGGCGACAACAACACGTGGACCGTTTCCTTCGACAACGGTCGCTGGTCGTGCGGCTGTCACTATTTCTCGACGCACGGCTTGTGCCAGCACACCATGACAATGGAACGCGTGCTGGGCAGCATGCTCCCGCCCGCGCCCGAACCGGCGATGGCAATGGCGGAACAAGTCACTCGTTGAATTAGCAATGAATCGACAGAAGAAGCGGGATGTCTAGCCCAGGGCTGGCATTCCGCCTCTTTTATTTTTCGGGATTCTGTGCTATGATGGAAATCGGAGCATGATGTTGAGGCAAAAGCGTTTCTGGCTGGGATTGATCGTCAGTTTGATTTTGCTCGTTTTCGTATTTTACCAAACCGATCCATCGAAGATTCTCGATTCGCTGAGCAAGGCACAGTACGGCTATTTGATTCCCGCGCTCGTCCTCTACTTTATCGGCGTCTGGATTCGCGCGGTGCGCTGGCACTTTTTGTTGAGATCGATCAAGCCGATTCCGAGCGGCGCGCTGTTCCGCACCGTCGTGATCGGCTATATGGCGAACGATATCCTGCCCTTCCGCGCCGGCGAACTCGTGCGCGCGTACGTTCTGGGCGCGCAGGCGGGCGTGAGCAAAGCCGCTACGCTCGTGACGATTGTCGTCGAGCGCGTCTTTGACGGGCTGACTATGCTGACGTTTATCGTCGCCGCGTCGTTCTGGCTCAACTTTGGCGATGACGCGCTCGCGTTGCGGCTGCGGGTGGTCGGCGCGCTGTTCATCGTCGCGATGGCGGCGCTGGCGCTGCTCGCCGGGATGCCGCGCCGCGTCGAACGCATCGCCGATTTCTTCTTGCGCCGCGTGCCGGCGGAATCGCCGCGGACGCGCGCCGCGGGGCTGATGCGCGCGCTCCTGGAGGGGCTGGGCGCGCTGCGCAGCCCGGTCGATTCGTTCGCAGTCTACGCGCTCTCCGTGATCGCATGGCTGTGCGAGACCGGAATGTACTTGCTGATCGCGCTCGGTTTCGGCATTACGCTGCCGTTCACCGTATTCCTGCTCGCGGCGGCGTTTGCGAATCTGGTGACGATTGCGCCAAGCACGCCCGGCTATGTCGGCGTGTTCGATGCGCCGATTGTCTACACGCTGACGCTCTTCGGCGTCAACCAAAATCTGGCGACGAGCTACACGCTCGTTCTGCACGCGGCGCTCTATCTGCCGGTGACGCTGCTGGGGTTTTATTATCTCTGGCGCGCCGGCTTGTCGCTAGGGCAAATGACGCAGACGCAGCCCGAAACCGGCTAGGTCTGGATTGCATGTTGGAGGTTTGCCGTGGCAAGCCCATCAGATCACGAACTGATTCTCGAACTGCAAGCGGGGCGGCGCGACGCGCTTGGCGCGTTGTTCGACCGCTACAGTCCCGCGCTGTATGAATTCATCTACCACCTCACCGGCGACCGGGATCAGTCCGCGCGGCTCTTGATCGATGTGTTCACGCGCGTCCCTTCCGTCGTCGCCGGGCTGACGGAACACGATCTCATCCGCGGCTGGCTCTACAACCTGGCGCGCGAGTCCGCGCTGGGTTTCCTGCGCCAGAAGAACTGGCTGGATGCGCTGCCGCCCTCGGACGAACCAAGCGTCACCGGTCTTGCCGGCGATATCTGGCGCGCGGCGCGCTCGATGCCGGCGTTCCACCGCGCCGTCCTGGTGATCGAAGAATTGCACGGGCTTTCGCCCACCGAGAAAGCGCACGCGCTGAACATCGCGCGGACCGATTTACCGCGGCTGGTGGACGAGGCGCGGCGCTCCTTCAATAATCAATTTGATGTTCAAGCGCGCCAGCAGGGCCGCCCCCTCTCCGCGCAGATCGATCCGGAACGCATCTGGGGCATGCACCGCCGCATCGGCACGACCGGGTCGCTCTTCGGTTATTTGCCCGTCGTGATCTTGCCCGAGTCGCTGGCGGCAATGGTCCGCTCCAAAATACTCGCCTCCGCGCGCACGACCGAAACGCCGCCGCCCGCTGCCGCGCCGCGCCCGTTCGTTCCACCGCCTCCGATCGAGCTGCCGCACGCGGAAGAGCCGCCGCCTGCCGAGCCGACAATGGGGACGGAGGGCTGCGCCGGGCGCATGATCGTGATGGCGTTATTGATCGCGCTGGTCATCACCCTAAGCGCGGTAGGCGTCGGCTGGCTGCTGACCCGCGATACTACCGCGCCCACGATCACGCGGATCGAACCGGGAGACAGCGCGGTGCTCTCCGCCGGCACGCACGTTGTCATCAAGGCAAGCTACGGCGACCAGCACGCGGTGGACGTGAAATCGATCCGTCTAGTTGTCGATGGCATCGATGTAACTTCCAAAGCGTTGATTTCCGATACCTCGCTTTCGTACAACGCAGATTTTGATCCGGGGCAACATGTCGTCTTTTTGGAATTGAGCGATACGTCCGGCAATAAGGCGTCGCGCGCGTGGCAGTTCTCGCTCGCCGCGCCGGGAACTCCAATCCCCACCGCGACCCTGACGCCGACACCGACGATCAATCCTACGGTCACATCGACGAGCGCCGCGACGCCATCGCCCACGCCGACGCCCAGCAGCACGCCCATTCAAGCGCCGGTCGTCACCTTCACGGTGAACCAGACGGTCGTCGATGCGGGAACACCAGTGCTGTTGTCCTGGAATGTCCTGAATGCCGATCTCGTTTACCTGGGCCAAGAGAAAGTTGATCCCGTTGGCACGCGTTTGGTGACGATCAATGCGACGACGGTCTATCATATCATCGCGAACAATTCCGGCGGCACGACGGACAGAACGGTCACGATCACAGTTCCCCTCCTGCCGGACTTGATCGTGAGCGATATCTCGATGAATGCGAACAACCAGATCCAGTACACCATCAAGAATATTGGTGTGGGCGACGTAACGCAACAATTCCTGATCGAGGTTTTCATCGACAGTCTCCCCAAGGATTCCAACTATCTGGTTTCCGTTATTCCGGCAGGACAATCGAGTTCATTGTTCTACCCGTTCCCGATCGTGGGCACGCACGTCGTCACGGTCCGCGTGAACTCGAATAAAATTATCCAAGAGTCCAACTACAACAACGATTTGCTGACGGTGACCCTTGTCGGTCCGACGCCCACGCCCACGTTCACACTGACCTACACGCCGACCTGGACGCCGACTAACACGCCGACTAACACGCCAACCAGCACGCCGACGTTCACGCCGACCAACACACCGACGCCAACCAACACGCCCACACCGACCAACACGCCGACATTCACGCCGACGCCGAGCCGAACGCCAACGCTTCATCCCTGATGCGGTCATCCTCCAAGACCTCCGGGGTCATAACACCCGGAGGTCTCAGCGCTTCGAGAGCCGACAATGTGGTTGGTTTACCTCGCCGCTGCATGGTGCAGCGGAATCGCCAGCGCAACTTTCTTCCCGCTCCCCACGCTCTTGTGGGCAGCGTGGCTCCTATTGCCGCTCGGATTGTTGTTGATCTGGCGGCGCGATCCCCGGCTTCGCCGCGTTCACCTGTGCATGCTCTTCTTCCTCCTCGGCGCGCTCCGTTACACACTCGCCGTACCGCACTTTGACGATCACGCGCTCGCCTACTTTAACGATCGCGGCGCCGCGTTGATGCTCGGCGACGTGATCGATCCGCCGGAAGTGCGCGACCGCACGACGAATGTGCGCGTCGCGGCGACGCGCATCCAGATCGATCGAACCTGGCGCGATATTTCCGGCGTGGCGCTGCTCCAAGCGCCGCGCGAGACGGACGTGCGCTACGGCGACCAACTGCAAATCTATGGCACACCCACGACGCCGCCGGAGGACGCGGATTTTTCGTACAAGGATTATCTCGCGCGGCAAGGCGTCCATTCGCTCATCCGGTTCAGCAGCGTCAAGGTGCTCGCGCGCGATCAGGGCAATCCCTTCTTCGCCGCGCTCTACGCCTTCCGCAATCACGCGCTCGCGACCATCTACGCGATCCTGCCCGACCCGTCCGCGTCGCTCCTCGCCGGCATTCTGCTCGGCGTTGATGCCGGCATTCCGCGCGACGTGACCGATGCCTTCAGCGCGACGAACACCGCGCACATCATCGCGATTTCCGGCTTTAACATCGCGATCGTCGCCGGCATTCTATCGAAACTGACGCAGCGCGCGGTCGGACAGCGCCGCGCGACCTTGCTCGTCATCGCCGGGCTGGTCGTCTACACCTTGCTCGTCGGCGCGAGCGCGTCCGTGGTGCGCGCGGCGATCATGGGCTCGCTGAGCGTGCTCGCGCTGCACTACCACCGCCAGAATGATGCGCTCAACGCGCTCGCGGTCTCCGCGCTGCTGATGACCGCGCTGAATCCGTTGACCCTGTTCGACCTGGGTTTTCAATTGTCGTTCCTCGCGACGCTGGGTTTGATTTTGTACGTGACGCCGCTGTCGAACGCTTTCGAGTCCGCCTTCGCGCGCGTGCTGCCGGGCGCGCGCGCGAAGCAAATCGTCGGCGCGCTGAACGATTCGTTCATCGTCACGCTCGCCGCGCAGATCACATCGACGCCGCTAATTGTTTTCGCGTTCCATCGCTTCTCGGTGATTGGCTTGCTGACAAATTTTATTGTGCTCCCGCCGCAGCCAGCGGTGATGATCTGGGGCGGACTGGCGACGCTGACCGCGATGCTCGTTCAGCCGATCGGGCAGATGATCGCCTGGATCGCGTGGGCGTTCCTGGAATTTACCATCGCCGTCGTGCAGTGGACGGCGCGTTTACCGCTCGCCGCGATTCCGGTCGGCAAGTTCGACGCGCCGCTGCTCGCGCTGTACTATGTCGTCCTGCTGGGCGCGACTCGCGTGGTGGAGTGGCGCGCGCTCGTCGCGCGCGTCACTCTGCGCCCGGCGCTCGCGCTCGGCGTTGCGCTCGTCGCCGGGATGTGGCTGTGGAGTTTCGCACTCACCGCGCCCGACGGCAAGACGCACGTCACGTTCATCGACGCGGGCGGCGCGGCGACGTTGGTTCGCACGCCGCGCGGCAGCCGAATCCTCATCGACGGCGGCGCGAATCCGAGCGCGGTGATTTCCGCGGTGGGTGAAGGGATGCCGTTCTGGGAACGCTCGCTCGACCTGGTGGTGCTGACGAACACGGACGACGATCATCTCGCCGGCTTGGTCGACGTGCTAGAGCGTTACGCGGTGCGCCAAATCATTCAGCCGAGCGCGCCGGCAAAACCGAGCGCGGCGTACTCGCGGTGGCGCGACCTACTCGCGGAAAAGCGCGTCGCCAGTTTGCCGGCGCAAGCCGGCATGATCGTCAACCTGGATCGCAACGTCGGGTTAGAAATTATTCACCCCAGCGATGCCGCGGAACCCCCGCTGCCGGCGGTGGCGTGTCTGCGGGCGGGCAGCGTTGCGTTTTTGTTTGCCGACAGCGCGAGCGCGGACGACCAAAGCGCGTTGCGCGCGTCCGGCATCGACCTGGCGAGCGCGGTGTTGGTCGCGCCGCGCAAGATCACGCCGGAATTTGTCGACGCGGTCAGTCCGCAATTTGCGATCTTCTTCGCCGGCAGCGGCGCGCGCGCAGCCCCCTCCGCGGACTGGTTGTCCGCGTTCGCGTCGGCGACGATCTTGCGCACCGACGAGCGCGGCGACATCGAGATGATCGCGGACGGGCAAACGCTGGCGGTCAGAACGGCAAAGTGACGGGTGTCGGGATCGTAACGCGGGTGTGTTCAAGTTAGTCGCACCGTCTTGACGTAACTACACTTTGTAACTACAATGGAGCCATGCGGTAATGGAATTCGAGTGGGACGAATCCAAACGTCAAGCGAATATCCGCAACCATGGAATTGATTTTGTCGATGTTCGCGCAGTGTTTGAAGGTTATACCATCCCCGTGGAAGATACACGCGTGGCTTACGATGAGCCACGCTATATCACCATTGGACTTTCAGAGGACGTACTGTTGTCGTAGTTCACACTGAACGTGGCAGCAGAATCCGAATCATTTCCGCGAGAAAGGCAACCGAGTATGAAGAAATCTCGTACTTTGAACAAATCACGCACCAACTGGGGACGTCTCGACGCGCTAGAAGACGGCGACATCGACCTGCCTGATACTCCGCAAGTCACCCCGGCGATGTTCGCAAAAGCAGTCATCCGACACGGTCTCAAGCCGGTCAGAAAGAAAGCACAAATCACACTCCGTCTCGACAGCGATGTGCTGGAATGGTTCAGAACACAGGGGCGCGGTTACCAGACCCGCATCAACACACTGCTCCGGGCATACAAGGAAGCGCACGAACGAGAAAAACGCACGCCCCAGCAACGTCACGCGCGTAGTTTGTCTGCGTCCTCGCGTCGATAGGCGCTTGCCACTTTGCGCACATCCTCAACTTGATGTAAAATCAAACCCGTCAGTCCCAAACCTCTAATCTCCAACTTTCAACTTCCAACTGCAAGGGGGCATTTTGAAAATCGTCACCTTTGAAGCCAACCGACAGACGCGCTGGGGCGCGCTGCACGGCGAAGCCGCCGTCGATCTGAACCTCGCGCGCGCGATGTATTTGGCGTCGCATGGCAAAGAAGCGAAATACCTCGCGGTGGACGTGGTGGATTTCATCCGCCAAGGCGAGGACGCGTGGGACGCCGCGGAGGAAACGCTGGAATTTTTCGGCGGGCGCGTGGTGGATGGAATTTCGTTTCACCTCGACGCGGTGAACATCCGCGCGCCGCTGTCGAATCCCTCCAAAGTGATCGGGATCGGTTTGAATTATGGCGAGCATCGCCGCGAGCAGAATATCGTCGCCGACGCGAACCTTTATCCGATTCTCTTCCCCAAGTTCCCCAATTCGATCATCGGGTCCGGCGAGGCGATCACCTGGGACCCGGCGATGACGCAGCAGGTGGACTATGAAGCGGAACTCGGCGTCGTCATCGGCAAGCGCGCCCGGCGCGTCGCGGTGAACGACGCGCTCGATTATGTTTTTGGCTATTGCAACCTCAACGACATTAGCGCGCGCGATCTGCAATACGACGAGAAGGGCAAGAAACAATACACGCGCGCGAAATCGCTGGACACCTTCTGCCCACTGGGTCCGTACATCGTGTCCAAAGATGAGATCGCCGATCCGCAGAATCTTTCGGTTCGCTGCTGGGTCAACGGCGAGGTGCGGCAGGATTCCAAAACCGATCACATGATCAACAGCGTCGCGCAGTTGATCGCGTTCATTTCCCAGGGCATTACGTTGATGCCGGGCGATGTGATCGCGAGCGGCACGCCGTCCGGCGTGGGTCACTATCGTCAACCGCCGGTCTATTTGAAACCCGGCGACGTGGTCGAGGTCGAAGTTGAGGGATTGGGACGATTAAGCAATCCGATCCAATGAATCCGTATGAACGGTTACCGATGAACATCGCGAGGTGTAAAGAGTGAGACCGTTGATAGGCATTCCAACCCGAAGCATCACCGACGGCGCGATCGTGCGCTTTGCGGTGGCGTCCACCTATACGCGCGCGCTGGAGCTTGCCGGCGGCGCGCCGATTGCGATTCCCTTGCAGCTCGGCGAGGAAACGCTGCGCGATATTTTCGCGCATCTCGACGGCTTGCTGATCGCGGGCGGCGTCGATGTGCATCCCAGCGAATTTGGGGAATCGATCGAAACCTTCTGCGGTGAGATTGACCGCGCCCGCGACCTCGTCGAACTGAATTTGCTGCGCTGGGCGATACGCGCACAGATGCCGGTCTTGGGGATCTGCCGCGGGATTCAGATGCTGAACGTCGCGGCGGGCGGTTCGCTCTACCAGGACATTGACGCGCAAGTGCCGCACGCGCAGCCGCACGAACATGTCGCGGGCGCGCCGTACAACCGCCGCGCCCATTCGATCCAAGTCGATCCAGAGTCGCGCCTTGCGCGCGCGTTGGGCGCGACGCGGCTCGAAGTGAACAGTCTGCATCACCAATCGGTCAAAGAAGTCGCGCCGGGCTTTCGCATCGTCGCGCGCGCGCCGGACGGCATCGTCGAAGGCATCGAAGCGCTGAACGGACAGTTTGCCATCGGCGTCCAGTTTCACCCGGAGTGGTTGATCGACGACGATGCGCGGATGGCGCAGCTGTTCAAGGAATTTGTGGACGCGACGAAAAGCGAAGACAGGAGCGCGGCATGACCGTTGAGGAAATGGAACGGCGTTTTTTCGAACTCAAGGGCAAACTCGACGTCGGAGCGATTACCGAACCGGAATTCAAAACGGAAGTTGAGAAGCTAAAATTTCAGGATGCCGAGGAACGCTGGTGGATGCTCGGCGCGCAGAGCGGCAAGTGGTACAGCTTCGACGGCGCGCGCTGGCTTCCCGGTCGGCGACCGGTCGAGCCGCCGACGCCACCGCCTCCGCCGCCGCCTCCCGCGGCAGAACCCGTCGCGCCGGAGCCGCCGCCCGTTCCCGCGCCGCCCACCGCGCAAGAGACACTACCGGGGGCTGCGCCATCGACGGCGGAACCCACCGCGCAAGAACTGCCGCCGGCAACTGCGCCCCAAGCCGCGGCGCTGCCGACTCAAATCCTCTACGCCGAAACTGAACCCGCGCCCGCTTTGACACCACCGACATCTGCGGAACCACCTCTGCCTGAACACCTGACGCCGCCGGTTGCCGCGCCGGGTGTGCCGCCCCAACCTGAGCACATCAGCCGCGCGCCGGCAATGGCAACCTCACCGCAGCATTTGCGGCGCGCTTCGCCGGACGCGGCGTTTAAGTTGCCGGTCAGCGGTCCCGTCATCGTGATGGCGGCGGCGGTGTTCGCGATCATCGCAGTGCTGTGTATGTGGCTGGCAGTCGACAACTTTGTGCCGGGCAAGCCGATCAGTAGTTTCTTTGCGGGGCTGACCGGCAAGTCCACTGCCGCGGTGACGCCCACGCCTGCCGCGGGTCAATCGGCGGCGGCGAAGGAAATGAACACGTTCGTCGCGATGGGCGATCAACTCTTATTGCAGAGCAATATCGATTCCGCGATCACGCAATACCAGAGCGCGGCGCAGGTTGCGCCGTCCAGTCCGATTCCGCTGACGCATTGGTCGCGCGCGCTGGCGTTCAAGGGACAGATGCAGGACGCGCTCGATAAAGCGCGCGGCGCGGTGCAGCGCGCGCCGGGCGATGCGGAGGCGAACGCACAGCTCACCCGCGCGCTGGCGTGGAACGGACAGGGCAACGACGCAATTGCCGCGGGCGAGAAGGCGATCCAACTCGACCCCAAGAACGCGAACGCACACGCGTTCCTCGCCGAAGCCTATCTACTCGCGCGCCGCCTGCCCGACGCGCAGAATCAGGCGCAGACCGCGCTGCAACTCGCGCCGCAAAGCGCGGAGGCGTACCGCGCGCAGGCGTGGGTGCTGACGATCCAAGGACAAAAGAACACCGCGCTCGACGCGTGGCGGCAGACGGTCGCGCTCGAACCCGACTTTTATTTCCGCCGCTTTGAGCTGGGCGAAGCGCTGCGCGTCTACTTTAGTTCGCCCGCCGACGCGATCCCGGAGTACCGCAAATCGATTTCGCTTTACGGCGCGTATACGCCGGCGGTCAGCCGGCTCGGCATCGCACTGATCGACACGAATCAGGCGCCGGATGCCGTCGCACTATTCCAGCGCGCGCTGACGCTCGATCCGAATAACGCGGACGCGTATGCGTATCTGGGCGTCGCGTATGGCAAAGCGAACCAATGCGCCGAGGCGATTCCCTATTTCGAGCAGGCGCTCAAGCTCGACGCGAACAATTCGCTCGCGCAGCGCGGCTTGGCGGATTGCAAGAGCGGCAAAGCGCCGAGCGCGCCGCCCGCCGCGCCGCCGCCCGTGCCGCTACCGCCGCCGACGCTGGTGCCGAGTCCGTAGAAACGGAAAAGACCTTCCGGGTTTTCGCTACAGGCGACCGGGAAGGTCTCTTTTTTGCATTTCGGAATTTCTGAGTAAAATAGTTGCGACTCTCGGATTCAAAGAGGAAACGATGACCCAAGTCTTTTTCGGCTCGCCGCGACAGGCGCGCCTGGAAGCCAAAGAAACCTTGCCCGCCAAACTCGACCTCATTCTCGATCGATTGCATCTGCGCGATCGAGTCAAAGATGAAACGGTCGCGATCAAAATGCATACCGGCAACAACATCGGTTACTCAACCGTGCATCCGGTGTTCGTCCGCAAAATCGTCCAAGCGGTGAAAGAGGGCGGCGGCAAACCATTCGTCACCGACGTGGATTGGGATGTCAAAGGCGCGGAGGAACGCGGCTATTCGTCGGAAACGCTGGGCTGCCCGGTCTTTCCCGCCGCGGGACCGGACGAAAAATACGTTTACGCGCATGCGCGGCAATACAAGAATATAAAGGAATGGAAATTAGCGGGGATGATTCAGGACGCGACGTTCTTGATCGATCTCGCGCACGTCAAAGGGCATCCAAGTTGCAGTTTCGGCGCGGCGTTCAAGAACTTGGCGCTGGGGTGCATGGCAGGCGAGACGCGCAGCGCGATGCACGACACGATGCACTTTGATCGCTACTGGTTCGCCGACCAGTGTCCCGATACCGCAACGCGCCAGCGCATTGCGGCAAGCTGCCCGCACGCGGCGGTCGTCGAGGACAAGGAGCATCCTGGCGAGATGCACCTGCATTTCGAGCAGTGCAACCAGTGCGGACGCTGCTTGCAAGTCGCGCCGCCCGGCAGTCTAAAAATCGACGCGGTGAACTTTCACAGTTTCCAAGAAGCGTGCGCGATCAGCGTCGCCGTTACTCTTTCCACCTTTGCGCCAGAGAAGGTGACGCACATCAGTCTGGCAACGCAGATGACACCGGTGTGCGACTGCTTCGGTTTTACGAGTATGCCAATTTTGCCGGACGCGGGCATCTTTGGCTCGGATGACATTGTGGCAATCGATCAAGCCGTGCTGGATGTGACGGCGCGCACGCCGCTGATTGAAGAAAACGTGCCAACGTCGATGGAAATCCACACGCGGCAGGGACACCCGTTCAGCTGGCTGCACGGGCCCCTCAAGGACCCGTACGTGGTGACGCGTTACGGCGAGCAACTGGGGCTGGGCACGCGCGAGTACGCATTGATCGACGTGCTGCCGGTGGAACAGATCGAGCGCGCGCCGATGGGGTACATTCCGGCGCGGTGAGAAAGTCTGCCAAGGTGAATAGACCCGAAGGATTTTCGAAATCCTTCGGGTCTCTGATTTATTTCCCTTCCGCAATCTTCACGATCAACCGCGCCAGCAGCGCGACGCGCGGCACAATCGATTTTTCGTCGAGCCATTCCTCCAGCGCATTGTGACTCTTGCCGCCGATCGGACCCAAGCCGTCGATGGTCGGCACGCCGAGCGCGGCGGTATAGTTACCGTCCGACCCGCCGCCGGTCGCGACATCCTCGATCTCGAATCCCAGTTCGCGCGCGGATTCCTTCGCCAGCGCAACGAGCCGCGCGCTCGCGTCCGTCTTCTCCATCGGCGGATTCGATATGCCGCCGGTTAATTCTGCCGATACGCCCGGCACTACCCTGCGCGCCCCGCTCGACACCGCGGGGTCTCCGACGAGCGCGTCGCGCATCGCCTGCTCCAGCGGCGCAGCATCCGCCGCGCGCGCCACACGCACGTCGATCTCCGCAGTCGCGAGGTCGGCGATGACGTTCGGGCGCGTCCCACCGCGCACCACGCCGACATTCAAAGTCAAACCCGGACGGAACCCGTTCAGCGCGTGCAGCGCCTCGGTGTAGCGCGCCAGCGCGAGGATCGCGTTCGCGCCCTTGTCCGGCTCGACGCCCGCGTGCGCCGCCTTGCCGCGCACGGTGAGCGTATACGTGCCGACGCCTTTGCGCGCGCTGACGACCGCGCCGCTCTCGCGCGCGGCTTCGAGAATCAATGCGGCGTCCGCGCCGCGCGCGAACTGCGCGTACTGCTCGCGCGACACCGGCGAGCCGATTTCCTCCTCGCTGTTGCAGAACATCCCAAGCTCCGCGAACTGATCGAACCCCGATTGTATCACCGCGTGCGCGGCGTAAATGCCGGCAAGCAAGCCGGATTTCATGTCGCTGACGCCGGGTCCCATCAGCCGCGCGCCGCGGCGATGAAATGGAAACTGTGCGGCGGCGCCATCGGAATAGACCGTATCGGTGTGCCCGATCATCACGCTGCGCGCGTTGCCTTTGCCTTTCCAGCGCGCGTACAGCATATCGCCATATTTCTCCTGCGGCAGATCGATCACTTCCGCGCCGAATTCGCGGAACCGCGCGCGCACGATGCGCACAACCGCGTCGACGCCGGCTTTGTTATGCGTGCCGCAATCGGTATTGACGAGCGTTTCGAGATCGCGCAGATAGTTCGGCAGATCGGCGGCGATGAGCGAGAGGAAATCGGTCATGGATTTTGCTCCAATAACTTAATTGCAGATTTCAGATTTCAAATTGCAGATTCGGTTGGAATCAATCTGCAATCTAAAATCTAAAATCTGCAATCTCATGGGCCCGGATGGATTCGAACCATCAACCAACGCCTTATGAGGGCGCTGCTCTGCCATTGAGCTACGGGCCCAGAAATGACGAAGGACGAAAGACGGAAGACCGACGACGGAAGAAAATCCCTAGTTGTCCTGTCGGTCCTCCGTCCTGCGTCTTCCGTCGTCATTGAGCGGGAGACGGGAATCGGACCCGCGTCACCAGCTTGGAAGGCTGGCGCATTGCCATTATGCTACTCCCGCAGCGAAAGTGACGAGTGGCGTGCGACTGACGCAGCAGGGTTTGCCCTCGTCACGCGCCACTCGCCACATTTGCCTCGTCATGGTCGGGGCGAGAGGACTTGAACCTCCGACCTCATCGTCCCAAACGATGCGCGCTACCAACTGCGCCACGCCCCGGCATTGCCCACAGTATAAGCGAACTTTTCTGAATCGTCAAACCACGCGCGCGGCGGCTGACCTCTGCCGATAAAAATCATCGGCGCGGCGCGCGCGGCGGCTACCGCGTCGGCGTCGCGGTTGGCGTGATCGTCGCCGTCGCAGTAGGCGTTGCGGTGCGCGAAGGCGTCGGGCTGTTGCCTGGCGTGTTGGTCGATGGAAAACTCGGTGTCGGCGTCTTGGATGGCGCGGGCGTCGCGGTCGGTGTTGCGGTTGCCGCTGGCGCGGGCGTCGCGGTCGGCGCGGTCGGCGTCCGGGTCGGTGACGGTCGCGGCGTCGGCGTACTCGGCGGCGTCGCGGTGGGCGCTGCGCGCGCGGGCGCGAGCGGACCCGGACATTCGTTCAGAATCTTGAGCGTGTTCGACGGCTTGTTGCTGACGTAGACGCGCTTGAGCGTCGGATTTTCCAGCAAGCCGTACGGTCCGTAATCGACCATGCCGCTGGACTGCGTGACGATGCCGTAGAGCGACAGGTCGGGATTGAGAATTCGCACGTCGTTGTCCGC
>JBBIJS010000050.1:0-13647 GCA_037445855.1 Chloroflexota bacterium
CGGCACTCCGCTTCGCTGCGTGCCTGACTACGAACCGACTTTGCAACAGCCCTGGAAAACTGACCATAGCGGTTGACAGCAGTCTGGTTTGCGCTACAATCTTTTCCAGTTCTCGCTAGGGTTCGCAAGGAGATGCTAACCGATGAACACCTCCGACAACCGCGGATGGAAACAATTGGTCGCGGGTTATCCATGGTTTGAAACCTCAGGCCGGTATGCCCTGCCCGCCTACTCTGAATTTATGCCGCCGCCGCGTGTGGGGCGCAGCCCGTACGGCGCGATAGGTACCTTGTTCTCGGAGGATGACGCGCACGGTTGGGCGGTGTCCGAAATTGAACAAGCGTACGAGCTCAACCCAGGTCTCACGAATATTGCCAAGCAAATTCTGGGACAATTAGTTGAACTGGGACGCGGGATGCCCGCGCATCATATCGCCGGGCACACGCGTCGGAATTTGGAGGACAATCCGTATTGGACCTCCGAGCTCGCCGCGCGCGCCGGCCACCTCGACCACGAACGCTACGTTATTCTGCTCCCCTTGGCGCTCTCAAGAACTCAAGACGATATGGGACGGGTTCGCTGGACGTTATTCGGCAGTAGTGAGCAAGGTCCCGAACGCGCCTTTTGGAAATCGTTCTTCTCTGCGCCGGGGCAAGAGCTGCCGGAGCGGCAAGCGATTGCGTTTATCGCGCGTCTCCTCCACGCGGCGTACGGCGAAAACGTGGACGACGCGACGAAACTGCTGCAAATCGGTTTTCGCATCTTGCCTTCGATCAAGCATCCAAGTTTCCCCTATTGGAATGAGGGTCCGCTCCCGACCTGGACGCGGCGATTCGTCGTCAATGAACAATCCTCCTTCGACGCGGTGAATTATCTGCTGACCTTCACGCCGTTTGGCAGCTTGCCGGTCGCCGTGAAAGAAAAATATCTGGCGGGCAAATTACACCTAGTGCCATTTCCCGGCAGTCTCGTCTTTTGGGGTATGCCACCTTATCTGCGCTTGCAAAAACAGTTGCCATTCGCTTTGCAATTGCCCCTCCAGCGACTCGTCGTTCGACATGACGGTCCCGATGGCATCCGCGTGCCGCAATCCGGCTGGCTGCAAGAGCCGCGGCGCGATCAAAAGGAAACCGATTTGCAAGTCGAACTCCTGTTCAACACGTATCGCCGCACCCATCGCTGGAATCGGGTGCAGCGCTATGAAGACGGCGTGGCGAAGAGCACCAAGGTCGATAAAGTGGCGCAAGTTCTGTTCAGCACATCGCTGGACGCGATCGATCTGTATGACAAACCGATGGCGCGCAATTGCCAGCTCTGGAGCGAAAACGCGGAATTGCTGCTCGATGGTCCGAACGCCTCCCGCCAAGACATTGAGCGAGCCGCGACAGAACTGATCGAAGGTGGGATTTTTCGTTACCGGTTTCAATTTCCCGCGATGCGCGTGGGCTTGCATGAAGTGTACTGGCAGCGTCCGCTGGTTGCTTTCTTGTCGCATCACAGCGGTCAAGTCGAACTGCTTGACGATGCGCCGCTCGGCTACCTGACCGCGTATCGCACCGACGCGCTCGCTCTCGCGCAGCCGGTTGAGTTGTGCCCGCGGCTGCTTCGCCGCGAAGTTTATCTAGCGGCGCTGAAATATTTTGAAACCGAACACGATCATTACGCGCACCAGACCGCGTTGAACCTCCTCGCGCTGCTGGATACGTGGAAAGCGTTGGGTGAACAACCACTCCCCCAGAGTTTCGCGCGCCAATTGATTCGGACTGCCAAAGAAGACTCGCTGGACGGTTGGCTAAACGCGCTGTCGGAACACGGCACGCAGCCCGCCGAGACCGAGCTTGTTCGGCAAGCATTACAATCTCAGCTGCGGGAAGACGCGGCATTGCCCGAAGCGCTCACGTTCGACGCGACGGCAACACGGGCGTACGAAGAGGCGTATTGGAAAGACATTCTGACGTTGTCGCATGGTCGCTATCTCAACAAAGATAACGCGGACGTGGTGCAGGATCCGCCAACCTTGCAGCGAATCGAGCATCACGCGCGCGACCTAGAGCAACTCGGCGACTATTTGATCGAGCGGCATCAGCAAGCGATCGTCGCCGCCGGCATGAAAGGCAAAGCCGTCGTAGGTGATTTGCCTTTTCGCTGGCAAACCGATTTCGATTTCTCCTTGTTCGGTGGATGGAAAACTAATCAGGAAGGGCGCGCACGCGAGCGCAATATTCTCATCGTCATCCCCGGCAAGAATCGCAAGGCAGCGGTCGTGTTGGGGGATCACTACGACACGGCATATATGGAGGATATTTACGAGAAATCCCGCGGCGGGTCTGGAGCGCGTCTCTCTGCTGCGGGAGCCGACGACAATCACTCGGCGACGGCGACGCTGTTGCAGGCAGCACCCATCTTCCTGAAACTCGCGCGGGAAGGTAAACTGGAACGCGACATTTGGTTGTTGCATCTCACCGGTGAAGAGTTTCCGTCCGATTGCCTGGGCGCGCGCTATTTCTGCCAAGCGCTAGTCGAAAAAACGCTCCAGCTGCGCGTCAGCGCGGAGCAGTTCATCGATTTATCGTCGGTGCGCGTGGTAGGCGTTTTTGTGATGGATATGATCGCGCACAATCGCGATAGCGCGCAAGATATTTTTCAGATTTCGCCGGGCAACAGCCGCGAGTCGCTTCCGCTGGCGTACCACGCCCATCTGGCGAACATGCTCTGGAATGCGAAAACGCGAGAATGGAATCAGCGCGAGGAACGCCGCGGATGTGAACGCGGCAAGCGCAGCAACGATCCCGACCAGATCCCAGAGATCGCGCGGCATCTTGAGCTGGACGGCGAGGTTCGGACCAACGATGATCCCCAGAGTTCGCTCTACAACACCGACTGCCAGATTTTCTCCGACATCGGCGCGCCGGTGGTTCTCTTCATGGAGAACTATGATATCAATCGGACCGGTTACCACGACACGAAAGATACGATGGAAAACATCGACCTGGATTATGGCGCGGCATTGTCCGCGATCGCTATCGAGACGGTAGCACGCGTGGCGACCCTCGCGAAGATTTAGATTTTCATTCGGCGGCAGCGCAGCTAGGATTGCGCGGGATTGGGATCATGCGCTTGACTGACGTGTTCGATTGGGGCATTGTTGGAGAGACCGCCGCGTTACGCAAAATAAACACCCGCGACCCGGTCGATATGGAGCGCTATTGGGAAACAAACACCAGTACGGCTCCAGGACTGATGGTGGCTGACATTACCACACTGGAAGAATTGGCAGAGAACGCGAAGGTCAATGGACGCAGCGAGGGATTTACCTTTGCGATCTCGGGAACATCCGCCGAAGAAACCGGCGAGTTTCAAGGTTTTGTGCAATTTACATCCGACAGCAGAAATGGATTGAGGACAAAGATCGAGGAAACCGGTCTGTTTATTTTTCCGAAAGACGTTGCGCTTTGGGAAATCAGCTATGCCAAATATCCACCGTCAGCGCCGCATCAGGTTGCTTCAGCTGTCCGGCAGGGCTGCGTGTTGCTTGTCCGCAAATTGAAGGCGGTTGGATTCTACCCGCGCGTCGCAATGATCGGTTGTGTTGGCGCAGATGAAAACCCAACTTCGGCGCAAGTTCTGAAGAGCGCTTGTTTTGAACCGATCGGTTCAGTCAGGGAAAAACCTGAAGGCATCATCCATTACGATCAAGCCGCCCCAGGTCTGGATTCGGTTTGGTTACTCAACTGGAATGTTTTGAACCATAAGCTCAGAGAGAAAGCTGCTCCATATTTCGAAAGGAAGTTGCGAACGCCATCTCGCCGGGACGATTGACAAAGCCGGCGGTTCGGTGCTAGAATCCGCCACATCGGCGGGAGGATCATCCTCTTTCTGATGGTCCACTCTTTTGGAGAGAGGAGGTGCTTGGCGCTTACGTCAGCAGTTGAGTTCTGATTTCGATTTCTTCCAAACCTGAGGAGGGGTTTCATAATGAGATTCAGCAGACTAGTCTCTATCCTAATGCTCGCCGCGCTTGCGGCAGTGGTCCTCGGCTGCGCACCCAGCCCCGCGACCCCGGCAGCGCCAGCCGCCGGCGCAACCCAGCCGCCCCCCGCGGCGCCCGCTGTGACACGCGGCGGCACACTCCGCGTCGGTCTTCCAACCTCGGATCTTTCCACGATGGATCCGCACATGTCCACTTCGTTCTACGATCGCATGGTCTATCAGGCGATCTACAACCCGCTCGTCCGCCTTGACACAGACTTGACGCTCAAACCCGAGCTTGCCGAGTCATGGGAATATACCGATCCGACGACGCTCGTCATGCATTTGCGCCACGGCGTGAAATTTCACGACGGCACCGATTTCAACGCGCAAGCGGTCAAGGTCAATTTCGATCGCATGATGGACCCGGCGACCAAGTCCATACGCGCGTCCGAGATCGCATCGGTCAAAGCGGTCCAGGTCGTCGACGACTATACCATCAAGATCATCCTCAAAGCGCCGAACGCCGCGCTTTTGTCCGTGCTCAGCGACCGCGCCGGCATGATCATCTCGCCAGCCGCTATCGCCAAGTACGGCAAAGACCTCGCGCGCAACCCGGTGGGCACCGGCCCCTTTTCGTTCGTGGAATGGATCGCCGGCGATCACCTGACCGTCAAAAAGTTCGACGGCTACTGGGAGAAAGGCGCTGACGGTCAACCGCTGCCGTATCTCGATCAGGTCGTCTTCAAGGGCATCCCGGACGGCACGGTCCGGTTGACCGCGCTCAAGACCGGCGCGATCGACATCATCGACGCGCCCGATCCAAAGGACGTGGTGAGTCTGCGCGCCGGCAAAGACCCGGTCTACGATCAGGTCCCGGCGCTGGGCTACACCGCGATCGAGCTGAACCTTGCCAAGCCGCCGTTCGACAAGCTGGAAGCGCGGCAAGCCGTGGCGTATGCGGTCGACCCTGCCGCGATCACCAAGAATATCTTTTTCGACACCGCGACGCCGGGCGAAGGACCGATCACGCCGTCTTCCTGGGCGTACGATCCCAGCGTCAACCTCTACAAGCGCGATGTCGCCAAAGCGAAAGACCTGCTGGCGAAAGCCGGGCTGACGCCGCCAGTCAAGTTCCCGGCGATGATCTCCAACGATCCGACGAATCTGTTGATCGCCCAGGCGCTCAAAGACCAGCTCGCGGAAGCCGGCTTTGACATGTCCATCCAGCCGCTGGACTTTCCGACCGCGCTTGCCAAAGAAACCGCGAAGGACTTTACCTTCTTCCCGGTCGGCTGGAGCGGGCGCGCGGATCCGGACGGCAACACGTACAACTTCATGTATTCGACCGGCGGCAATAACGTCAACAACTACAAGAATCCGCAGCTCGACCAGTTGTTGGACAAGGTCCGCACCGTCAACGATCAAGCGCAGCGCAAGGACCTGTACACCCAGATCATCACGATCGCGAACAACGACCTGCCGCGCGTCTACCTCTGGTGGCCCCTTGACCGCAAGGCGTGGTCAGCCAAAGTGATGGGTTTTGTCCACTCGCCGGACGGAATGATCCGACCCAAAGAAATGTGGTTGTCCAAGTAACGCGTGTCCTGTGACGGGTGACGCGGGTCAGCTCGCGTCACCCGAACCTTGCGAAGGTTGACTTGCGCAAGTCGGATGTGGTTTCAACCTTCGCAAGGCAAGCCGTTTCTTTCGGATCCCTATGGGTCGATACATCCTCCAACGCCTCATCTCGATGATTCCAGTGCTGTTCCTGGTGAGTCTCGTCGTATTCTTCATCGTTCACCTCACCCCGGGCGACCCCGCGCTCGTCATGCTCGGCGAGGAAGTGAATCCCGCCAGTCTCGCCGCGCTGCGCCACGAAATGGGACTCGACCAGCCCATCCCGGTCCAGTACGTCACGTGGCTGTCGAACGTCTTGCGCGGCGATCTCGGTCATTCCGTTCAGAATCATCAGCCGGTGCTCGAAGCGATCCTCCAGCGTCTCCCCGTGACGGCGGAGCTGACACTCCTCGCCATGATCATTTCGCTCGTCATCGCCATTCCCACCGGCATCCTCTCGGCGACGCGCCGCGGCTCGCGCTCCGATCTCATCAGCACGACCTTCGCGCTGCTGGGCGTCTCGATGCCGAGTTTCTTTCTGGCGATCCTGTTGATCTTCATTTTCTCGCTCGACCTGCGCTGGCTCCCGCCGATCGGTTTTACGCCCATCCTCGAAGACCCGATCGCCAACGTCAAAGGGCTGATCCTGCCGGCGATCACGCTCGGTGCAGCCACCGCCGCCATCATCGCGCGCCTTACGCGCTCCAGTCTCTTGGAAATCCTCCAGTTGGAGTACATTCGCACCGCGCGCGCCAAGGGGCTGGCGGAACGCTGGGTGATTTACGGTCACGCGTTGAAGAACGCGATGATCCCGGTCATCACCATTATCGGCTTGCAGGTCGGCGCGCTGCTAGGCGGCGCGATCATTACTGAGACGATCTTCGTCCTGCCCGGCGTGGGTCGTCTCGCGGTCGATGCGATTTTCACGCGCGATTTTCCAGTCCTGCAAGGCGTGGTCTTATTCCTATCGCTCGTTTACCTTTTCGTCAACCTGACGGTCGACGTCCTTTACGCTTACCTCGACCCGCGGATTCATTATGGATAATCCCTATGGCGATTGAAGAAACCGAGCTTCCACTTCGCGGCGGTGGAGCGGGTCTCGGCGCGCTCTTCCGCCCTCCCGCGCAGCGAGGCAGCGCCGGCGAATTCTTCGCGCGCCTGATTCGCACGCGCCTTGCCGGTGTGGGTCTCGCCATCGTGATCGTATTCGCCTTCTCGGCGATTCTCGCGCCGCTGCTCGCGCCTTACAGTCCGACCAAGCAGCAGATCACGAACGGACTGAAACCGCCAAGCGCCGAGCACCTGCTGGGGACCGATGAACTGGGTCGCGATCTGTTGAGCCGCATCCTCTACGGCGGTCAGGCGTCGCTGCAAGTCGGCTTTATCGCCGTCGGCATTGCCCTACTCGTCGGCGTGACGCTGGGGCTGATTGCGGGCTATTGGAGCAATTCGTGGTTGGAAGCTATCATCATGCGCACGATGGATGCTCTGCTAGCGTTTCCGGCGCTGGTCCTGGCGCTTGCGCTGGTCGCGGCGCTCGGTCCGAACCTGCAAGACGCGATCATCGCGATCGGCATCGTCGGCATTCCCGCGTATGCGCGCCTGACGCGCGGGCAGGTGCTGTCCGTCCGAGAGCGCGATTACATCGAGGCGGCGCGCACCGTCGGCGCGACCGATTTCCGCATCATCTTCCGCCATATCCTGCCCAACGTCACGGCGCCGCTCATCGTCCAATCGTCGCTTGGGATTGCGTTTGCGATCCTGGCGGAAGCCGGACTCTCGTTCCTGGGATTAGGCGTGCAGCCGCCCATCCCCTCCTGGGGTGAGATGCTCAATGCGGGTCGCGGCTATCTTCAGATCGATCCCTGGCTCATCATTGGACCGGGCATGGCGATCTTCCTCTGCGTCCTCGGCTTTAACTTCCTCGGCGACGGCATCCGCGACGTGCTCGATCCGCGGCTCAGGAATTCGTGATGGCCTTTGAATTCACTTCGCGCCGCGCGCCGGTGCTCGCGCGTAACGGAATGGTCGCTGCCAGCCAACCCCTCGCGGCAATTGCCGGTTTGCAGATCCTCATGCGGGGTGGCAACGCGGCGGACAGCGCCGTTGCTATCGCCGCCGCGCTCAACGTCACCGAACCGACCTCCACCGGCATCGGCGGCGATATGTTCGCGCTGTTCTACGACGCGCGCACGCGGCAGATCACCGCGCTCAACGGCTCGGGCCGCGCGCCCGCCGCGCTCACCATCGACCTGATCAAAGCGCAAGGTCTTCAATCTCCCGATCATCGGATTGCCGATCCGTTCCACGCGCACAACATCACTGCGCCTGGCGCGTGCGCGGGGTGGTGCGACCTGATCGCGCGGCACGGCACGCTGCCGATGCGCGATCTCCTAGCGCCGGCAATTCGGCTCGCGGAAGAGGGATTTCCGGTCACGCCGACGACTGCGTATTTCTGGGCGCGCGGCGCGGCGCGGCAGTTGAAGCACGCCATCGGCGGCAGCGCATTGACTATCGACGGGCGCGCGCCCAACCCCGGCGAAATCTTCCGCAATCCTGGGCTGGCGCGCACGTTCCGCGTTGTTGCCGAGGGCGGCAAGGACGCGTACTACAAAGGGGAGATCGCGCAGAGCATCGCGCGCGTGGTAGAGGCGGCAGGCGGCGTGCTGTCGACGGCTGATCTCGCCGCGCACGAGTCAACCTGGGACGAGCCGATCAGCACGACGTACCGCGGCGTCCGCGTCTGGGAGTGTCCGCCGAACGGGCAAGGGCTTGCCGCGCTGATGGCGCTGAACGTTCTGGAAGGTTTCGACCTGGCACATTACGAGCCGGCAAGCCCGGCGCGCTGGCATTTGCTCATCGAAGCGCTGCGGGTCGCGTTCGCCGACACGAGTTGGTACATCGCCGATCCGCGCTTTTCGCATGTTCCGCTCGACGTTCTGCTATCCAAAAAATACGCGGCGGAACGCCGCGCGCTGATCGATCCCGCCAAAGCGACGCTGGACACGCGACGCGGCGCGCCAGTGGCTGGCTCGGACACGGTCTACTTTTGCGTGGTCGACGGCGCGGGCAACGCGTGCTCATTCATCAACAGCAACTACGTGGGCTTTGGCACCGGGATCGTGCCGGAGGGGTGGGGATTCACCTTGCAGAATCGGGGGAACAATTTTTCGCTCGACCCCGCGCATCCAAACGCGCTCGCGCCGCGCAAGCGGCCGTACCACACGATCATCCCCAGCATGCTGACGCGGGAGGCGGATGGCTCGCTGCTCGCGCCCTTTGGCGTGATGGGTGGGTTTATGCAGCCCCAAGGGCACGTGCAGGTCGTCGTGGGTATGATCGACGATGGGCTGGACCCGCAATCTGTATTGGATCAGCCGCGCTTTTGTCTCACGCACGCCTTGCCGACGAGCACGGTCCAGCTTGAAGAGGGGATTTCAGTCCAGACGATGGCAGCGCTCGCGCAGATGGGACACACGGTCACACCGGTGAGCGGCGATGCGCGCGCGGTCTTTGGACGCGGGCAGATCATTCGCCGCGAGCCGGACGGCGTGTTGTGGGGAGGCAGCGACCCGCGCGCAGATGGACTGGCATTAGGATTCTAGGGCGCGGAAATATCCGTAGGGGCGACCCTGCGTGGTCGCCCTAATACTCGGACCAATTCTTCAAATCGACGTCCCAGTCCGAGGGACCGGGCTGCCGAATGGAGATGTGGCACATGGCTTGCTCCCGCGTCGCGCCGTGCCAATGCCACGTGCCGCCCGGGACAGTGACGACGTCCCCCGCGGAGTAGACCTGCTTCGTTGTTTCCGTCGCGACGATCCCCTTGCCCTGAACAAAGTGGAGCACCTGGTCCTTCGCGTGGGTGTGCGGCTTGGTGCGCGCTCCCGCACTAAAATAGACCGCCAACACCTCAAGCTCGGCGCTCTGCTCCGCCCCGACGAGCATGTGCGTGCGCACGCTGCCATCGAAGTAGGGTCGCGCTTCGGGCTGGGCTAGACTTTCCTCGAACTTGCTGACAAATATCTTCATCTTTCCCTCGCTAGTGGTTCTTGAGTTAGGTCGACCGTTCACGGCTGCGCGCTGTGTGACTCCACCTTTTCGATCTTGCCCCACGTGTCGCGCAGCGAGACGGTACGATTGAACACCAGCTGCCCGGGCGCGCTGTCGGGGTCGACGCAAAAGTAGCCGGTGCGTTCGAACTGGTAGTGTGTGCCCGGCGCTGCGTCCGCGAGCGCGGGCTCGACGTAGCACGCCGTGAGCCGCTCGAGCGAGTTCGGGCTGATCTGCGCTTTCCAATCCTCGTCGGCGTCCGGTTTTGGCGTCAGGAACAGGTTGTCGTAGAGACGCGCCTCCGCCGCCAGCGCGTGCCGCGCCGACACCCAATGAATCGTCCCCTTGACCTTGCGATCGGCGCTGCCGCCGCGCGTCGCGGGATCGTACGTGCAGCGCACCGCGACGACCTCGCCGCGGTCGTTGTGGACGACGCCGGTACACTTGACGATGTACGCGTAGCGCAGGCGCACCTCCGCGCCGGGCGAGAGACGGAAATATTTTTTCGGCGGGTCCTCGCGAAAATCATCCTGATCGATCCAAAGTTCCCGCGCGAACGGAACCTTACGCGTGCCCATCGCGGCGTCTTCCGGATTATTTACCGCGTCGAATTCCTCGACCTGGTCTTCCGGATAATTCTCGATCACGACCTTGAGCGGACGCAGCACCGCCATCACGCGCGGCGCGCGGCGGTTCAGGTCTTCGCGCAGGCAGTGTTCGAGCAGCGCGAGCCCGATCACATTTTGCGTCTTGCCCACGCCCACCCGATCGCAAAAATCGAGAATCGCTGCCGGCGTATAGCCGCGCCGCCGCAAGCCGGACAGCGTCGGCATACGCGGATCGTCCCAGCCGGCGACGATGCGTTCGTTCACCAGTTGCAGCAACTTGCGCTTGCTCATGACGGTGTGGCTCAGGTTGAGCCGCGCAAATTCGATCTGGCGCGGGTGGTAGATGCCGAGCTGCTCGCAGAACCAATCGTAGAGCGGGCGATGGTCTTCGTACTCCATCGAGCAAAGCGAATGGGTGACCTGCTCGATGGAATCGGACTGACCGTGCGCCCAATCGTACATTGGATAGATGCACCACGCGTCGCCGGTGCGGTGGTGCGACGCCTTGCGGATACGGTACATCACCGGGTCGCGCAGGTTCACGTTCGGCGACGCCATATCGATTTTCGCGCGCAGCGTGCGCGTGCCGTCCGCGAATTCGCCCGCGCGCATCCGCGCAAACAGATCGAGATTCTCCGCGACCGAACGCTGGCGGTACGGACTCACACGCCCGGGCGCAGTCAGCGTTCCGCGGTACTCGCGGATTTCGTCCGCGGTCAGATCGTCCACGTACGCTTTGCCGGCTTGGATCAGCTGGAGCGCCCACTGGTACAATGGCTCGAAATAGTCCGAGGCGAAGAACGTGCGCTCTCCCCACTCGAATCCCAGCCAGCGAATATCTGCTTTGATCGCTTCGACGTATTCGACTTCTTCCTTGGTCGGGTTGGTATCGTCGAAGCGGAGGTTGCACTTGCCGCCAAACTCGGCGGCGAGTTGAAAGTTCAAGCAGATGGCTTTGGCATGACCGATGTGCAAGTAACCGTTGGGTTCCGGGGGAAAGCGCGTGACAACCCGACCATCGAATCTTTTGCTGGCGGTATCCTCCGCGACCTGCGTGCGGATAAAATCGGGCGCTCTTGATTCTGAATTGCTCATAGATGAAATCCAATCCGTGCGATGAGTTTGACAGCGCGACTGCCTGCGAATCAGTATATGCAAGAAAGGTCGAACGTCAATTCGTTGGCGTCCGATGAATGGTCATCCACGAGAGTACCGCTTCCAGCGCGCCGCCGCCGATGGCGAGCGCCTTGTCGCTGATGGTGAAACACGCGGCGCGGTTCACGCGCGGATCCACGTCGCCGATCTTCGCGCCGGCTTGGACGACGAGTCCATCGTGCACCAGCCCGCGCAGGACTCCGGCGAATGGCGCGCGCACTTCTGCGCTCCCCACGCGCGCGATCGGTTCATTGGCAATCACCGAATCACCAATTTTCCTAAGCGCTCGTACTTCCCCGTCGCCGGGCGCTCTCAGCACGCGCTCCGCGCCCTTGCCGCCGATCTCGCCGGGCGTGCTGCTGTTCGGCGCCGCCGCGCGATCCCACAGCACGCGTCCCAAATCGTGCCCGCGCTGCGTCTCGATCACCGCGTGGCAGTCGACGTGCGGCGTAAAGCCGGGACCCAGCGCCAGCACGAACGGCGCGTCGGCGAGCCGCGTGCCAGTGTTCCGCTTCGCCATCACCGCGTCGATCACAACCGGCGGCGCGAAAAACCCGCGCGCGCGCGCTTCGGGATCGATCAACACCGGAACGATGCCGTCATTCAGCAAGCGGCGCGCATCGTCGAACGATTCCGCGCGCCACGCCGTCACGCCCTCGACCGCGATCTCGCCGTCGTACACCGCGCTGGCGAACGCAACCGTGCGGCGGACGACGAGCGGCTGCGCGAGTTCGGTGACGACGACCGGAAAGCCGGCTTTATGCAAGCGCCAGGCGACGCCGGTGCCGAGGTCGCCCGCGCCTTTGAGAAGGATAAGAATGTCGGGAAAGAGAAACATGTTGTCAACCGTGCTGATGTATGGTAGAATCGAATCAGGAAGGAGATAGGTAATGTCTCGCGTTCAATCGTCCGAATCAGGCATCGTGATCGATCAATTGATCAAGAAGGCAAAGCGTTCGGCGGCGCCGGTCGAAGCGCCGGTGCGCGGCGAGGAGATGGTCGTTGTTGTTATGCCCAAACGCGACTATGAGCGCATGCGCGCCCTCCGCGAGGCAGCGCAAAGTCTTGCGACGCGCGCTCCCAAGACACGGAACGGTTATCTGGCGGAAACGGCGCGCGTCCTGCGGGGTTATGAAAAAAAATACGGAATGAAATCGGCAGAATTCTATCGGCGTTTTCAAACGGGCGAACTGGGCGAAAACGAACGCGACTATTTTGATTGGCGAGTTGAATACAACTCCTACCGTCGGCTGAAGAGCAGAGTCGCCAATGTCCAACGGTAAGCTACGCGACTATTACTGGCGAATCTCCTCATTTCTCGCGGAACGCTCCGAGTATCTTGATCGGGAGCATTCCGCGTTTGATTTTCCGAGCGAGCATGAAGTTGGGAACGCCGGCGCGCTGCGCGCGGTTCTCATCTTCCGCGATGGGTCGCAATTGTATGTTCGAGCGTTCTTCGACGACCGTGCAGAAATCCGCGAGTATGAATACGCCTACATCTACTATGATCCGCGCGGCAAACGCGTGTTTCAGTACGACGACGCGCCGCATCATCCCCACGTATCAACGCATCCCCATCACCTGCATCGCGGCGACAAGCCCAAGCGCGGCAGAGAGCGTGTCGAGGCGATTGACGTGGCGCGCGTCGATTTTATCGCAATGGTCGAGAAAGCGATTGCGCGCGTGCGCTGATCAATTGCCTGCGCGGTACTCCGTCAATGCTTCGCGAATCTCTCGCATGACGCGTGGGTTTTTGAGCATCAACTCATCTTCGCGTTCAGCGAGTTTCTCGTCCAGCCATTCGCGCAGCATCAACCAGTCGCGCGGCTCTAACTTCTCGATTAATCCTGTTACTGCCGAGAATGGAACTTGCAAGTTCTTCTGCCGAGTCATTTTTCCTCCACGCTCTTCTTTAGCGCTTCCAGCACCCGCCACGGCGTCAGCGGAAACTCGTCGATCCACACGCCGGTCGCATCATGTACCGCCGCGATGATCGCCGGCGCGAGCGGAATGAATGGCATCTCCGCCATCCCGCGCGCGCCCCACGGCCCGTTCTCGTCCGGAAACTCCATAATGACCGAATCGACGCGCTCGGGCACATCGAGAATGCCGGGGATGAGGTACGCACTCAAGTACGGCGTCAGCACCTTGCCGTCTTTCGATTGAAAGTTTTCCTGAATCGTCCAGCCCTGCGCCTGCGCGACCGCGCCTTCGATCTGCCCCTGAATCAAACGCGGATTGA
>JBBIJS010000051.1:0-2406 GCA_037445855.1 Chloroflexota bacterium
AACGCGCTTGCGCTTTCCAAGACGGTCAGTGTATAATCCACCGGCGCGATGGGCGAAATCGCAACGCGCGGCGAATACGTAACATCGATAGACGCCGCGGCGCGATTCCTAGCGAGGTCGAGCGATGTCCCAAAAAACAACCTTCCTGATCGTCGGGGGCGCGATTGGATGCAGCGTCCTCCTCTTGTGCGCCTGCATCGCCGCATTTGCCGGCTATACGTACCTCTTTCCGCCGGGCGGCGGCGCGGTGGATCGAATCGCGTTTGTCGATAACGGCGACAACATTCAGATCGTCGACGCGCAGGGCGAGCATCGCGTCGCGCTGACGACCGACGCGTCGCCCACCGAGCCGCGCGTATACCTCTTCCCCACCTGGTCGCCGAACAGTCAGCGCGTTGCCTTTGTCGGCGTCAGCGGCGATAGCGCGGCGTATACGGCGACGCTTCATACCGCGCCTTTCGCCGGCGGCAAGCCGGTAACCGTCTTCCAGAGCTCGACGCAAACTCCATTTTATCTGTACTGGTCACCGGACAGTCAATGGATCGGCTTCCTCGCTCAGTCCGAAAGCGAAATGGCGCTGCTGCTCGCCCGCGACGACGCGCACGTCGATGCGCGCCAACTCGACAGCGGCTCGCCCTTATATTGGGCGTGGTCGCCCGACAGCCGGTCACTGTTGCTGCACGTGGGCGGGAGCGTGCGCGACTCGCAGGACGCGCGCTTGGCGCTCGCGCCGCGTGACGGCAGCGGCGCGGCGCAAACGCTGAAAGCCAGCCCCGCAGATTTCCAAGCGCCGCACTATGCGCCGGACGGATCGGCGATCCTTTACGCGGCGACCACCGGAGCGACCGACGATGCGTTATTCCTCGCCGACGCGCAGGGCAAGCACATACGATCGATCGCGACCTACAGCGGCACGATCGCGTTTGCCTGGTCGCCCAACGGCAAAAAGATCGCGTCGCTCGTGACGCCAGCGGACGCCGCGTTGCCGTACTTGGGTCCACTCTCGGTCAGCGACGCCGACGGCGGCAATCGGCAACCCTTGTCGGACGAGCAAGCGCTCGCGTTCTACTGGTCGCCCGATAGCCAGCAGATTGCGTACCTCACAATCGTTTTGCCCTCTGACAATACGTCCTCGCGAGAGAATGGGAAACTTGCACCGCAGCCGCAATCCCAGGACGTGCAGTTACGCTGGCGGGTCGTGAAGCTCGCGGACAAAACCATCAAGACCGTCGCCACCTTCGTGCCTACCAGTGATTTTTTGTCACAGCTTCCATATTTCGATCAATACTCTCGCTCGCTCACCTTTTGGTCGCCGGACAGCCGCCAATTCGTGTACACCCAGAGCGAAGGCGATAGCGGCGGAAGCGTTTGGGTTGCCCAAGTCGCCGGAGATGCCAAACCGCGCCGGATCGGCGACGGAACGATTGCGGTCTGGTCGTGGAGATAATCGGGCGTGAGAGCGCGGCTCATTCATAATCCGTCCGCCGGAAAAGGCGATGAGCGCGCGGACATTCAGCGTGCCATCGCGGTGTTGGGCGAGCGCGGCTGGTCGATCGATCTCGCCGAGACCGCGCGCAGCGGCGATGCGACGCGACTGGCGCGCGAGGCAGCCGCGGAGAAACTCGACGCGCTGATCGTCGCGGGCGGCGACGGTACGGTGAACGAAGCCGCGAACGGGCTGGTCGATTCCTCTACCGCGCTCGGCGTGCTGCCGAGCGGCACGGCGAACGTGTGGGCGAAGGAGATGGGGCTGCCGCTGGGCGATCTGGTGACCGCCGCGCGGCGGCTCGCCGAGGCAGACGTGCGCGCGATCGACGTAGGCGAAGTACGCGGACCCACGATCGAGCCGCGCGTTTTTGTTTTGTGGTGCGGCGTGGGCTTGGATGCCGCCATCACGCGCGCTGTTGAGCCGCAGCGCGAACTGAAACGGCGTTTCGGAGCGCTGACGTTCTGGCTAGTGGGAATCCAGACGACGTGGAATTATCGCGGCAAGCGCGCAACGCTCGTGATGGGAGATAGGCGCATTCGGCGCCGCGTGACGTTGGCGCTTGCCGCGAACGCGCAGTTGTACGGCGGCATCGTGCGCGTCGCTCCCCACGCGCGCGTCGATGATGGGCAGTTGGATTTCGTTATCTTCCGGGGCACCGGCTTTTGGCTGACCGCGTGGCACCTGCTTGGCGTTTTCGTCGGCGCGCACGTCCGCGATCCGCTGGTGGAGATTTTTCGCGTGCCGACAATCAGCGTGGATGGAAAGAATCTGCCGGTGCACGTCGACGCGGAGCCGATTGGATATACGCCGATCGAGATTCGCGTGCGTCCGCGTGCGCTGCGCGTCCTGGCGCCGCAGACGGCGAATCAGAGTTTGTTTGCTCATTTGTAGGGGCGACCCTGCGTGGTCGCCCAGGG